>NZ_JBBJZY010000007.1:0-86809 GCF_038148955.1 Streptococcus pseudopneumoniae | reverse complement strand
GATAACCATTTCCGACTTGAGAGAAGAAGTCGTGGTTAGAAGTTCCTGTTGAAATACCGTTCATAACGATTGGGTTGACATCATCTGCTGAATCTGGGAAGAGTGGATCTTGTCCCAGGTTCATGAGTGCCTTGTTGGCATTGTAGCGAAGGAAGGTTTTGACTTCTTCCGTCCAACCAACACCGTCATAGAGGCTTTCTGTATAGCCTTCTTCATTCTCGTAAAGAGTGTAGAGCAGGTCGTACATCCAATCCTTGAGTCTTTCTTGCTCTTCTTCAGGTAATTCATTGAAACCAAGTTGGAATTTGTAACCAATGTAGGTTCCGTGAACAGACTCGTCACGAATAATCAATTTGATGATTTCCGCAACGTTGGCTAGCTTATTGTTACCGAGATAGTAGAGGGGAGTGAAGAAACCAGAGTAGAAGAGGAAGGTTTCGAGGAAGACACTGGCAACTTTCTTTTCAAGTGGGCTACCGTTTAGGTAGATTTCGTTGACAATCTCAGCCTTCTTTTGCAGATAAGGATTGGTATTGGTCCATTCGAAAATTTCTTCAATCTCAGCTTTAGTATTCAATGTAGAGAAGATTGAAGAGTAAGATTTTGCGTGGACAGATTCCATAAATTGGATGTTATTGAAAACAGCTTCTTCATGTGGTGTACGGATGTCTGCGCGAAGGGCTTGAACCCCCGTTTCAGATTGCATAGTGTCGAGAAGGGTTAAACCACCAAAAACTTTTCCAACCAAGTCTTTCTCTTTGTTTGATAGTTTTCTCCAGTCATCCAAGTCGTTTGACAAGGGAATACGTGTATCGAGCCAGAATTGCTCCGTCAGTTTTTCCCAAGTTGATTTGTCGATGACATCTTCGATGGCATTCCAGTTAATGGCTTTGTAGTAAGTTTCCATTTGAAATCTCTTTCTGTGTTTAGTATTGCGAACTCACAATTATTTCTATTTTACCATAATTCTATAGGAGTATCGCACAAAAAGTCGGAAGCCCGACTTTTAAAATGTTACATAAATTATGTTATGACCTAGTAGATTTGATTTTATCAGTGCTGCTTAGGGAAAAATAGTGTTTCTATGCTAGAAACTAAATTACACAGCTTTCACATTGGTTGGCACCGACTTCTCCACCATCATCAGTAAAGGTACGGACGTAGTAGATAGACTTGATACCCTTGTTAAAGGCATAGTTACGAAGGATTGACAAGTCACGTGTCGTTTGTTTGTTTTCTTTCTTCCATTCGTAAAGACCTTTTGGAATATCACTACGCATGAAGAGAGTAAGTGAAAGTCCTTGGTCCACGTGCTCAGTTGCAGCAGCGTAAACATCGATGACTTTACGCATATCCATGTCGTAAGCAGAAGTGTAGTAAGGAATGGTTTCTGTTGACAAGCCAGCAGCTGGATAATAGATTTTACCGATTTTCTTTTCTTGACGTTCTTCGATACGTTGCGTAATCGGGTGGATAGAAGCCGAAACGTCATTGATGTAACTGATAGAACCATTTGGCGCTACAGCAAGGCGGTTTTGGTGGTAAAGACCATCTGCTTGAACCTTGTCGCGAAGTTCAGCCCAATCAGCAGCACTTGGGATAAAGACATCTTTGAAGAGTTCTTTAACACGTTCTGATTTTGGAACAAACTCGCCTGTAATATACTTGTCAAAGTAGCTTCCGTTAGCATAGTCTGATTTTTCAAAGTTGTGGAAGGTGATACCACGTTCACGCGCAATATTGTTTGACTCAACCAAGGTCCAGTAGTTCATGAGCATGAAGTAGATGCTTGTAAATTCAACAGACTCAGGCGATCCATATTCAATCAGTTGTTGGGCAAGGTAGCTGTGAAGTCCCATGGCACCGAGACCAAAGGTATGGGCTTGGCTATTTCCATGGTTAATCGTAGGTACAGCCACGATGTGTGAACTATCTGTAACGAAAGTTAAAGCACGAACCATAGCACGGATAGAACGACCAAAATCAGGTGAAGTCATCATGTTGACCACGTTGGTTGAACCAAGGTTACATGAAACGTCCGTCCCCATTTGCAGGAATTCTTGAGCATCGTTGATCAAGCTTGGTTCTTGAACTTGAAGAATCTCAGAACACAAGTTACTCATGATAATCTTTCCATCAACAGGATTTGCACGGTTAGCCGTATCAATGTTGACGACATAAGGATAACCAGACTCCTGTTGCAATTTAGAGATTTCAGTTTCCAAATCACGCGCCTTGATTTTTGTCTTGCGGATATTTGGATTTGCGACTAATTCATCGTATTTTTTAGTAATGTCGATGTAGTTGAATGGCACACCGTATTCTTTTTCTACAGAGTAAGGGCTGAAGAGGTACATTTCTTCATTTTTACGCGCCAATTCGTAGAATTTATCTGGTACTACCACACCAAGTGATAGGGTTTTGACACGAACTTTTTCATCGGCATTTTCTTTCTTAGTTGAAAGGAAGGCGATGATATCTGGGTGGAAGACGTTGAGGTAGACAACACCAGCACCTTGACGTTGCCCCAATTGGTTTGAGTAAGAGAAGCTATCTTCGAAGAGTTTCATAACTGGAACGACACCAGAAGCGGCTCCTTCATATCCTTTAATAGGAGCACCAGCTTCACGAAGGTTGCTGAGGGTAATTCCCACACCACCACCAATACGTGAAAGTTGAAGAGCTGAGTTGATAGAACGTCCAATAGAATTCATATCATCCGTCACTTGGATTAGGAAACAAGATACCAACTCTCCACGACGAGCACGTCCAGCATTCAAGAAGGAAGGAGTAGCAGGTTGGTAGCGTTGGTGGATGATTTCATTGGCAATATCGATTGCAACAGCTTCATTCCCATCAGCGAAATAAAGGGCGTTAAAGAAGACACGGTCTTCCATGCTTTCAAGATAATATTCACCGTCGTTAGTCTTTAAGGCATATTGATTGTAAAATTTATAAGCTGCCATGAATGACTTGAATTGGAAGTTTTGGTCTTTGATAAATTGAGCCAATTCTTCCAAGAACTCTGGACGGTATTTCTTGATAAAAGCTGTTTCGATGTAGTTGTGTTCAATGAGGTAGTTGATTTTATCTTTAATTGAATCAAAAACCATAGTGTTTGGAACGACATTTTCTTTAAAGAAGGCATCCAAGGCTTCCTTATCTTTATGAAGCATGATTTGTCCATTAACAGGACGGTTGATTTCGTTATTGAGACGGAAGTAAGTCACGTCTTCAAGATGTTTTAATCCCATAAAATTTCCCTTATCTAATTACAAAAGAAAGGCCTCTAAGTTAGCCCTAGAAGCAGTTTCTTCTGGATGATGTACTAAGATTATGCTAATTGTTTCAGTTTTCCTGGTTGGAAACCTGAAAAGACTTCAGTTGGTGTTTGAATAATAGGAGCTGCGCTAAAACCGAGCTCTTTGACTTGATCGATGTACTCAGGCTGCTCATCAAGATTGATTTCTTTATATTCAACGTTATTACTGTCCAAGAAACGCTTGGTCATTTTACATTGGACACAATTGTTTTTAGAATAAACGGTTACCATTGTGTAACTCCTCTTCAAAATTTAATACTATCTTAGTATATCAGAAAATAAAATTTTGTCAATGATTTGAACTAAATATAGTGGTCTGTTTTTCTACTCAAGCTTACAAAACACAATATGTAGTGTTTGCTTTATAAAATAGCAATGATTATCCTATAAATCGTTTTTAAAGAAACTATATCCTGTGTTTTGTTATCTAGGATAGAAGATTTTCAGCAAGTTATCTGAAAGGAAATTGAAGGAAAATCCAGAAAATGCTTGAAAAAAATCCTAGAAGATGGTATAATACCAAATTGTAAGGGTTATCACATATAACTCAAAAAAGAAAGAACAAAAGGAGAGTCAAACTATGGCTTCTAAAGATTTCCACGTAGTGGCAGAAACAGGTATTCACGCACGTCCAGCAACATTGTTGGTGCAAACTGCTAGCAAATTTGCTTCAGATATCACTCTTGAGTACAAAGGTAAATCAGTTAACCTTAAATCAATTATGGGTGTTATGAGTCTTGGTGTTGGCCAAGGTGCTGACGTAACTATCTCAGCTGAAGGTGCAGATGCAGATGACGCTATCGCTGCAATCTCAGAAACAATGGAAAAAGAAGGATTGGCATAAGGGAAATGACAGAAATGCTTAAAGGAATCGCAGCATCTGACGGTGTTGCAGTTGCAAAAGCATATCTACTCGTTCAACCGGATTTGTCATTCGAGACTATTTCAGTCGAAGATACAAACGCAGAAGAGGCTCGTTTGGATGTTGCTCTTGAAGCTTCTCAAAACGAGCTTTCTCTTATCCGCGAGAAAGCTGTAGGTACGCTTGGTGAAGAAGCGGCTCAAGTTTTTGACGCTCATTTGATGGTTCTTTCTGACCCAGAATTGATTGGTCAGATTAAAGAAACAATTCGTGCTAAGAAAGTCAATGCAGAAGCAGGTCTTAAAGAAGTGACTGACATGTTCATCACTATCTTTGAAGGTATGGAAGACAACCCATACATGCAAGAACGTGCAGCGGATATCCGCGACGTGACAAAACGTGTATTGGCAAACCTTCTTGGTAAGAAATTGCCAAACCCAGCTTCGATCAATGAAGAAGTAATCGTGATTGCACATGACTTGACACCATCTGATACAGCTCAATTGGACAAAAACTTTGTAAAAGCTTTTGTAACAAATATCGGTGGACGTACAAGCCACTCAGCTATCATGGCACGTACACTTGAAATTGCAGCTGTATTGGGAACAAATAACATTACTGAAGTAGTGAAAGACGGCGACATCCTTGCCGTTAACGGAATTACTGGTGAAGTGATTATCAACCCAACAGATGAACAAGCGGCAGAATTTAAAGCAGCTGGTGAAGCTTATGCTAAACAAAAAGCTGAATGGGCACTTTTGAAAGATGCTCAAACAGTGACTGCTGACGGTAAACACTTCGAGTTGGCTGCTAACATCGGTACTCCAAAAGACGTTGAAGGTGTTAACAATAACGGTGCAGAAGCTGTTGGACTTTACCGTACAGAGTTCTTATACATGGATTCTCAAGACTTCCCAACAGAAGATGAGCAGTATGAAGCATACAAAGCTGTTCTTGAGGGAATGAATGGTAAACCAGTCGTTGTTCGTACAATGGATATCGGTGGAGATAAGGAACTTCCTTACTTCGATATGCCACATGAAATGAACCCATTCCTTGGATTCCGCGCCCTTCGTATCTCTATTTCTGAAACTGGAGATGCAATGTTCCGTACACAGATCCGTGCCCTTCTTCGTGCTTCTGTTCATGGTCAATTGCGTATCATGTTCCCAATGGTTGCGCTTTTGAAAGAATTCCGTGCAGCTAAAGCAGTTTATGAAGAAGAAAAAGCAAACCTTCTTGCAGAAGGTGTTGCAGTTGCGGATGATATCCAAGTTGGCATCATGATTGAAATCCCTGCAGCAGCCATGCTTGCAGACCAATTTGCTAAAGAAGTTGACTTCTTCTCAATTGGTACAAACGATTTGATTCAATATACAATGGCAGCAGACCGTATGAACGAGCAAGTTTCATACCTTTACCAACCATATAACCCATCAATCCTTCGCTTGATCAACAACGTTATCAAGGCAGCTCACGCTGAAGGTAAATGGGCTGGTATGTGTGGTGAGATGGCTGGTGACCAAACAGCTGTTCCACTTCTTGTCGGAATGGGCTTGGATGAATTCTCTATGTCAGCAACATCAGTACTTCGTACACGTAGCTTGATGAAGAAATTGGACACTGCTAAGATGGAAGAGTACGCTAACCGTGCCCTTACAGAGTGTTCAACAATGGAAGAAGTTCTTGAACTTCAAAAAGAATACGTTAACTTCGATTAATGTCATTAACCTTGTAACCTAGTTGCAAGGTTTTTTGACGCATTTTAGAAAAGTATAGTCTTGTAAAGTACACTTTTAAATGCTCCGGAGGCATGGTATAATAGGGGAAAGTAAATAGAATAAGAGAGAAACCATGTCTAAAGAAATTGATATTGAATATTACCACCAGCTAGCCTTGCAAAAGCAGAAGGAGCACCGTAAAGTTTTAGCCAATCTAAAGAAAAAACCTCCTAAAAACCTAGACAAGATAGCCCAGCAGATTCACGAGGAAGTCTTTGCGGAGATTGATTGTACGGCCTGTGCCAACTGTTGCAAGACATTGGGGCCTGACTTTAAAGAAGCGGATATTACACGAATCGCCAAGTATTTTAAGATGAAATTACCTGCTTTTGAAGCGGAGTTTCTGCAGGTGGATGAAGATGGAGACAAGGTTTTTAAATCAATGCCTTGCCCATTTTTAGGAGGAGATAACCTCTGTTCCATTTATGACGTTCGTCCAAAGGCCTGTCGTGAATTTCCCCATACCGACCGTAAAAAAATCCATCAAATCAACCATTTGACGATTAAGAATACCTTGACCTGCCCAGCAGCCTATCTCTTTGTTGAGAAATTAAAGGATAAGTTGTAGAAATTTGTAATTTTAAATTTTGAACAAAGATTACAAGATTAAAATTCTCATAATAACTAGTAATATGAAGGGAGAACTCTGTGCCTAGACCGAAAACAAAAGAGGAGCTAATGCTGGCCTCTAAGGAAAACTATGAAAAGCTCAATCGTTTCATCTCCCAACTAAGTGAAGATGAGCTACAGATTCCATTTGATTTTTCAAGAGACCCAAAGAAAAAAGAAGCTCACTGGAAAAGGGATAAAAATCTACGGGATGTCTTGATCTATCTTTATGAATGGCAGCAGTTACTTTTGACTTGGGTCCATTCTAATCAAGAAGGTCACGAAAGACCTTTTCTCCCTGACTCTTATAATTGGAAAACTTATGGACAAATGAATGATGCTTTTTGGAAGAAGCACCAGAAAACTTCTTTAGAAGAAGCGACTAGACTATTAGAGCAATCGCATAAAGAGGTTTTAGAGTTGATAGAAGTTTTTAGCAATGACGAACTCTTTACCAAAGGTGTCTATAAGTGGACGGGAGGGACAAGTCTAGGTTCTTATTTTGTCAGTAACACGTCAAGCCACTATGATTGGGCTATGAAAAAACTCAAAGCTCATCGGAAGAATTGTAAGGGATAGATGGACTGTTTGAAATTGCAAGAATGAGTTCTTTTAAACGTAATACTCTTCGAAAATCAAATTCAAACTGCGTCAACGTCGCCTTGCCGTACTCAAGTACAGCCTGCGGCTAGTTTCCTAGTTTGCTTTTTGATTTTCATTGAGTATAAGATAAAAACAGAGGGCTATCAAGTGATGTAGCCCTTTTGAGTTATACAAGCAAATTACCATGCAAAAGCTGTCGTTGGAGCATTGAGCGCTTCTAACCACTGTTTATTTTTTACGGGGCAAAGAGTTACGGATATACCTGCCATATCCAGACTGGTCATAAATGTTCCTGATTTTATAAAGGTAATAGTGACTCCTTCAATTTCTAAGAGTTGAAGGAGATCATTGATAAATATGCCCATTTCTAGGTTGGTACTAGTACCTAGATTATTTACAAGCAATATAAATTGCTCACCCTTTTTCCAATGATAGTGCAATCTTAATTTACTTATAATTTCATTTGCAAGTATTTCTGACGATTGGAATGGGACGATACGATAACCTTCTTCGCCGTGTATCCCAATACCATAGGAAATATTTCCTTCTTCCAAGCTAAATAGTGGAAGAGTGGTTTGGGGGAGACTAGCGGATTTCCTTGCAAAGCCAATTGTTGCGATTTCGGGAGCAAGCTCATGACCTAAATCAGTTAGGTGTTCTATGTCGGCTCCATTTTGAGCTGCATATCCTAGAATTTTATGAAGTAAAATTGTCCCTGCAAGCCCTCTTCCTCTAATTTGAAATCTATTGTGAGGTTCAATTGAAATATCGTCGTGTGCTAGACTATAGCCGACTTTAATGCCTTCTTTTCTAGCAGTGTTAATGGCCGAGCTAAATTCTTTGATGTCTGCTTCGAAATTTTTTACAATGATGAAGACACCGTGATCATTGTTTAAAAAACGAATGGACTCTAAGATTTCAGTTCTTGTAGGAGGAGTAAATAATTGGCCATAGATAGCAGCAGTAAGCATTCCTTCTCCCACATATCCAATATGAGCAGGTTCGTGACCTGAACCTCCACCCGACAATATGGGAACCTGATGAGGATTGCGATTTTTTTGATAGACTAATGGTAAGGTAGGGTGTTTTTCTAATTCAGGATGACTGCTGACAGTTGCCGAAATGTAACTTGAAATAATTTTCTGTTTATGATTTGAAATAAATGTCATTGTGGTCTCTTTCCAATAATTGTCATGATTAGAAAGTCTGGTTGTGGAACTGGACTTTTTTTATTGACGTAAGCCTTCACGATTTCTGCTAGAGCATGTGAATGATAGTCTAACAAAAAACAAGTATAAGCAGATGAATCGATATCAATCTGACCGTATTCTCTTAAAATTTTTGATACAAGCAAGCGACAGTAGCTTATAAAGTGGTCATAGAAGTTATTTTGCCCTTGAATATCAAAAAGTTGAATATAAAAGTCACGCTCTTGTTCGAAATAAAAAAATAATTCTTGTAATAGTTTTTGTCCTGAAATGAAGTCCAAGTTATTGGTGATATACTCGGTTAAGTCATTCTCAAATATCCAGTCGAGCAGTTCATATTTGTCAAGAAAGTGATTATAAAAGGTCTGTCTACGAATGCCAGCTGATTCCATGATCTCTACAATAGAGATTTTGTCAAATTCTCTAGTAGCTAATAGGTCTCTAAATGCCTTGGCAATCCGTTTTTTTGTAATAAGTGATGATGCCATAGGAAGCCTTTCTTTTACTTCCTTCATTTTACCAAAAAAATGTTTGAAACGGGTTTAAAAGGGGACAAATAATAGAATCTGTCCCTTATCAGCCAGCAATAAAAAATATATAATGAAAGCGAAAACAAAGGTAGATACTGAAAGGAGTTTCTCATGAAAAAAATTATAAATGAACCGACACAAGTTGTTGATGAAATGTTGCAGGGGTTATCATTCATGCATGATGACTTGGTAGAACGTTTAGATGGTTTTGACGTTATCGTTAGAAAGGCAGAAAAGACAGGAAAAGTTGGACTCATTTCAGGTGGAGGATCAGGACATGAACCAAGTCATGCAGGATTTGTAGGAGAAGGAATGCTATCCGCTGCCATTTGTGGAGCAGTCTTTACCTCACCTACTCCAGACCAAATTTTAGAAGCCATTAAGGCATCTGATGAAGGTGCTGGGGTCTTTATGGTTATTAAGAACTATTCTGGGGACATCATGAACTTTGAAATCGCACAAGAACTTGCTGAAATGGAAGATATTGATGTAGCAAGTGTTGTGGTTGATGATGATATCGCTGTTGAAAATAGTCTCTATACCCAAGGTCGTCGAGGTGTTGCGGGTACTATTTTAGTCCATAAAATTTTGGGTGCTGCAGCTCGTTCTGGTAAATCATTAGCTGAAATGAAGGATTTGGCAGATAAACTTGTGTTAGAAATTAAAACAATTGGTCTTGCCTTGTCTGGAGCAACTGTTCCTGAAGTTGGCAAACCAGGATTTGTTTTAGAAGATGATGAATTTGAATATGGAGTTGGTATTCATGGTGAGCCAGGATATAAAAAAGAGAAAATGCAACCTTCAGCACAATTGGCCTCAGAATTGGTTGAAAAATTATCTGAAGGTTTCCAACTTAAAGCTGGTGAACGCTATGGCCTTCTCATTAATGGTTTAGGAAGCACTCCTCTTATGGAACAATATGTATTTGCAAATGATGTGGCAAAATTGCTCCATGAAAAAGGTGTTCAGTTGGCGTTTAAGAAAATAGGGAACTATATGACTTCAATCGATATGGCTGGTTTGTCATTAACATTGATTCGATTAGCAGATGATGAGTGGTTGGATGCTCTAAATGCACCTGTTACTACACCAGCTTGGTAAAACTTTAGGAGGAAATGTCAAATGAATGCTGAACAAGCTCTTGAATGGATGAAGCTTTTTAATGAAAAGATTCAAGAACAGAAAGATTACCTTAGTGAGCTAGACACTCCTATAGGAGATGGAGACCACGGTGGAAATATGGCGCGTGGCATGGCTGCAGTTATGGAAAACTTAGAAGGCAAGCAATTTGAGACCAGCAGTGATGTTTTTAAACTTGTCTCAATGCAACTACTGAGTAAGGTAGGTGGTGCTTCTGGTCCCTTGTATGGCTCTGCTTTTATGGGCATGGCCAAGGCTGATTCAAATTCGAAATTAGAAGAAATCCTACAAAGTGGTTTGGATATGATTGTCAAACGCGGGAAAGCAGAAGTTGGAGAAAAGACAATGGTTGATGTTTGGACTCCTGTCATTGCTGCCTTGTCTGATGGTCAGTTGACTAAAGAGGTTATTGATAATGCAGTGAATGCTACCAAAGATTTACTTGCAACTAAAGGAAGAGCATCTTATGTAGGAGAACGTTCTCTTGGACATATTGACCCTGGCTCATTTTCATCAGGATTACTCTTTACTGCTCTTTTAGAAACCGGGGTGGTTTAATGGGAAGTATTGGTCTTGTTATCGTTTCACATTCTAAAAACATTGCACAAGGTCTTGTTGAACTGATTAGTGAAGTGGCTAAAGATGTTTCGATTACTTATGTAGGAGGAACCGAAGATGGAGGAATTGGAACTAGTTTCGATCAAGTAGATAGGGTTGTTTCCGAAAATCCAGCAGATACTTTACTTGCCTTTTTTGACCTAGGTTCTGCTAAAATGAACTTAGAAATGGTGGCTGATTTCAGTGATAAGAGTATCATCATCAACAGTGTTCCAATTGTAGAAGGTGCCTATACTGCAGCTGCTCTTCTTCAGGCTGGGGCAGAACTGTCGGTTATTCAAACACAGTTGTCGGAGCTTGAAATTAATAAATAAGGAATTTACTATTACTCCTTTTTTAGGTGGGCTATTAATTATCACTACTATCAAAGTTTAAGTAAATAATTTCAAAATCAGAAAGGGATTGCTTGCGCAGTTCCTTTTTAATGTAACAGGAGTAAAGCTATAGTGTTTCTAAATTGTGAATCACTCAAAACTGATTGTGATGGGACTATTCTAGCTTTAGAATTCTTCAAAAATTAACATTTAAGGCAATCAATGGCTTAGAAGAGTACGAAAACATTTGGTTTATAGGAATTCTAGGCCTAGAATTACATGGATATTTATGAAAATAGAGGATTCGATAGTTAGGATTGATCTATTCTGAAAGATTTGGGCTGTCAATTGGATAGGATAGTGTTATTCTATGCTGGATTCAAGTAACAATGATTTGATAGATAATATTAAAGAAAGATAAAAATCATAATTTTGTTTAATATGGTATAATATTTCTAATAATTTAAACATAATGAGGTAGTAATTTATGGATGAAGTTTTATTTTTTGGCGAAGATGACTTCGATATTCTTGATATTGATGGTTATGAACTAAAACCCTCATCGTTTTTTAATAAGTTACCAGAAATAGCCAAACCTTTAGTCAAAAATGCAAATAAAATCTTATCTGAAGTAGAAAAAATGTTATATTCTGCTCCAGCCTTTATCAATATTGTCCAATCTAGTATACCTGAAGAGGTTTTTCAGGCAATTCTTTCTCCAGAACAACGGGAACAAATTGCTCAAGGAGTGTTAAAATTGATGACAAAGAAAGATGGCTCTCTCTTGGCGGTATTAGTAGATACTAATACTAATAAAGTCATTGGAAATGTACCATTGAAATCTGTTAAATTGACACCAGAATTAAATAAAGCGTTAGCCGATTATTCGTCACAAATTCAAATGGCTCAGATTGCAGAGGAGATTCAGAATGTACAATATGCTATTGAGGACGTCAGAAAAGGACAGGAGTCAGATAGACTTGCAATAGCCTATAGTTGTCAACAGAAACTCTTGCAAGCTAGAGAGATATCAGATCCAAACATTAGAACAATGATGTTACTGCAAGTTATTTCAGATGCAGAAGATAGTAGAAATCTCTTAATGCTTAGTCAAAAATCAAATGTAAATTTTATAAAAGAACAACCAGATTCTACTTGGGGTAAGTTATTAAAAGGGGATAAACCAGATAAAATTGAAGCTCGTATGAATGAGATTAGAGATGGATTAGCAGCTGTAAATATCGTTTCACTATCAGCAGCAATAGCTTATAATGAGTTGGGCGAGAAAAAAGCTGCTCAAAAAAGTTTGGATTACTTTGGGAAATTTATTAACGAAACTTATCTCAGTTCTCAAGAATTAGTAGAGAGACTTGATCTACTTGATCCTTCGCCTACAAATTACTGGACAAAAGAATTGCCAAAAATTGAAACTTCTATAATGAAATTACCAAATAAACCAGATTATATTGAGACAGAGGTGCTAGAATGAAAGAAATAAAAAAATGCAAGACATGTACTAGGGATTTACCATCAAGTTATAAGCACAATAAGTGCGAATCGTGTAGAAACAAAAAAATAGATGAAGCAAAAAAGATACTTAAAGTTGTTGGACAAGTTGGAAGTGTGGTTACTCCAGTTGTAGTTGGTATGTTGATGAATAAAACTAAGAAAAAGAAGAAATAAACTAATCTATTAAGTACCTAGAAAGGAAAACTCTCAAATTGTCCTACAAATTTCTACTCTTCGATCTTGACCACACTCTTCTTGATTTTGATGCTGCTGAGGATGTGGCTTTGACACAACTCCTAAAAGAAGAAGGGGTTACAGATATTCAGGCTTATAAAGACTATTACGTTCCTATGAACAAGGCTCTCTGGAAGGACTTGGAGCAAAAGAAAATCAGTAAACAAGAGCTGGTTAAGACGCGCTTTTCTCGTTTATTTGGTCATTTTGGACAGGAAAAAGACGGTAGTTTTCTTGCCCAACGTTACCAATTTTACCTAGCCCAACAGGGACAAACTCTTTCAGGCGCTCATGAACTCTTGGACAGCCTTATCGAGCGTGATTATGAGCTGTATGCTGCGACAAATGGCATTACTGCCATTCAGACAGGTCGTTTGGCTCAATCTGGTTTGGCACCTTATTTCAATCAAGTTTTTATCTCTGAACAGCTGCAAACACAAAAGCCTGATGCACTCTTTTATGAAAAAATTGGTCAGCAGATTACAGGATTTAGCAAAGAAGAGACGCTGATGATTGGAGACTCTCTAACAGCCGACATTCAAGGTGGCAATAATGCGGGAATTGACACTATCTGGTACAATCCTCATCACCTCGAAAATCATACGCAAGCCCAGCCGACTTACGAAGTCCATTCTTACCAAGACTTGCTGGATTGCTTAGATAAACTGTAAAAAGTGGTTTAGATAGCCACTTTTTGCTATAATAGAGGCAGTAAAAACGAAGGAGTCGTCTATGGAACACTCGTCTTGGCATGCTTTGATTAAGGAGCAATTACCTGAAGGTTATTTTGCGAAAATCAATCAGTTTATGGAGCAGGTCTATGCTCAGGGGACTATTTATCCATCCAAGGAAAAGGTTTTTCAGGCTCTCTTGTCCACACCCCTAGAAGACGTGAAGGTGGTGATTTTAGGACAGGATCCTTATCATGGGCCAGGTCAGGCGCAGGGCTTGAGTTTTTCTGTTCCTGACTCTATCCCAGCTCCGCCATCCTTGCAAAATATCTTGAAAGAATTGTCAGATGACATCGGGATTAAGAAATCCCATGATTTGACGGCTTGGGCTGAGCAAGGAGTCTTGCTTCTCAATGCTTGTTTGACGGTTCCTGCTGGGCAGGCCAATGGTCATGCTGGGCAGATATGGGAGCCTTTTACTGATGCTGTGATTCAGGTAGTCAATCAACTAGATAAGCCGGTGGTCTTTATACTTTGGGGAGCCTATGCACGCAGGAAGAAGGTCTTAGTTACCAATCCTCGGCACTTGATTATCGAATCAGCCCATCCCAGTCCTTTATCGGTTTACAGAGGATTTTGGGGTTCCAAGCCTTTTTCCAAGGCCAATGCATTCTTAGAAGAGACAGGACAAGAGCCAATCGATTGGCTTAGATAAGGAGAGAATATGCCTCAGTTAGCGACAATTTGCTACATTGATAACGGGAAAGAACTGCTCATGCTCCACCGTAATAAGAAACCCAATGATGTCCATGAAGGGAAATGGATTGGTGTGGGTGGTAAGCTAGAGCGAGGAGAGACACCTCAGGAATGTGCTGCGCGTGAAATCCTTGAAGAAACAGGGCTCAAAGCCAAGCCAGTTCTAAAAGGCGTAATCACTTTTCCTGAATTTACGCCAGATTTAGACTGGTACACCTATGTTTTTAAGGTGACAGAGTTTGAGGGTGACTTGATTGACTGCAATGAGGGAACCTTAGAATGGGTTCCCTATGATGAAGTTCTGAGCAAGCCAACTTGGGAAGGTGACCACACCTTTGTTGAATGGCTTTTAGAGGACAAACCCTTCTTTTCAGCCAAGTTTGTTTATGATGGGGATAAATTGTTGGATACGCAAGTTGATTTCTATGAATAAAGGAGAAAGCAGATGCTAGTAATCAAAAATGGTCGTGTAATAGATCCCAAGTCTGGTTTGGATCAAGTATGTGATGTCTTGGTTCAAGATGGGAAAATTATCAAAATTGCGCCTGAAATTAAAGAAGAAGGGGCAGAAGTGCTTGATGCTACTGGTCTTGTAGTTGCGCCTGGTTTGGTCGATATTCATGTTCATTTCCGTGAACCTGGTCAGACCCACAAGGAAGATATCCATACGGGTGCCCTAGCAGCCGCTGCAGGTGGTTTTACAACGGTTGTCATGATGGCTAATACCAGTCCAACTATTTCAGATGTGGAGACTTTACAAGAAGTTCTCCAGTCAGCTGCCAAGGAAAAAATCAATGTCAAGACGGTTGCGACCATTACTAAGGGCTTTAATGGCCAAGACTTGACTGACTTTAAGGCACTCTTAGAAGCAGGTGCCGTTGGTTTTTCTGATGACGGTATTCCGCTTGAGAGCAGTAAAGTTGTCAAGGAAGCCATGGAAGAAGCCAAAAAACTCAATACCTTTATAAGTCTTCATGAGGAAGATCCAGGGTTGAATGGGATTCTTGGTTTTAACGAAAACATTGCTAAAGAACATTTCCATATCTGCGGTGCGACTGGGGTGGCTGAGTATGCTATGATGGCGCGTGATGTCATGATTGCCTATGCAACCAAGGCTCATGTTCACATTCAGCATTTGTCTAAGGAAGAAAGTGTTAGAGTAGTTGAGTTTGCTCAAGGATTGGGAGCGCAAGTCACGGCAGAAGTAGCGCCACAGCATTTCTCTAAGACAGAAGCTCTCCTTTTAACTCAAGGTAGCAATGCCAAGATGAATCCGCCGCTTCGTTTGGAATCAGACCGTCGTGCCGTTATTGAAGGTCTCAAATCAGGCGTCATTACAGTCATCGCGACAGACCACGCGCCTCACCATGCGGATGAAAAAAATGTCGAGGATATCACCAAAGCACCCTCTGGCATGACTGGTTTAGAAACCTCTCTGTCTCTCGGTTTGACTTATTTGGTGGAAGCTGGTGAGCTAAGCTTGATGGAATTGCTTGAAAAAATGACTGTTAATCCAGCCAAACTTTACAACTTTGAAGCAGGTTACTTGGCTGAGAATGGTCCAGCGGATATTACTATTTTTGATTCTAAGGCTGACCGCCTTGTGGACTCCCATTTTGCTTCCAAAGCAGCTAATTCACCATTCATCGGTGAAACCTTGAAAGGGCAGGTTAAATATACCATCTGTAAGGGACAAATCGTCTATCAAGCTTGATAGGAGTTGGAATATGAATTATTTTCGAAAACGTAGGGAGAGAAAAGCAAAATCTAATAGCGGAATTTACTGTCCCGCATCTAATCGTTCTAAAATTCAATATGAAACTAAAGAAAAAGCTGACCATGCGGTTCAATATGATAATGGAGGTTTAGTTAGAAGCTATTATTGTCGTACATGTGCGTGTTGGCATACTACTTCAAAATCTAATAACCCTCCGCTAAGTTTGAAAAACTATGGTCTGAAACTCTTTGGTTTAGATAAATCAGAATAGAAAGAGAAGTATGTATAAGACAAAGTGTTTACAAGAGAAGTTAGTATTATTTTTAAAAATTTTCTTCCCAATCCTGATCTACCAATTTGCCAATTATTCTGCCTCCTTTGTTGATACAACTATGACAGGTCAATACAACACTATGGACTTGGCTGGTGTGTCTATGGCGACCAGTATTTGGAATCCTTTCTTTACCTTCCTAACAGGGATTGTGTCAGCCTTGGTGCCCATCATTGGTCACCATCTAGGGCGAGGGAAAAAGGAAGAAGTAGCGTCAGATTTTTACCAGTTTATCTATCTGGCCCTGGGTCTATCTGTGGTCTTGCTGGGACTGGTACTTTTCTTGGCACCACCCGTTTTAAATCATATCGGACTAGAAGCACCAGTGGCGGCAGTAGCGGTTCGTTATCTCTGGTTTTTATCTATCGGGATTATCCCTTTGTTGCTCTTTAGTGTCATTCGTTCCTTACTGGATTCGCTGGGCTTGACCAAACTGTCCATGTACCTTATGCTTTTATTACTTCCTCTCAATAGTGGATTTAACTATCTCTTGATTTATGGTGTCTTTGGTTTTCCAGAGCTAGGAGGTTCTGGGGCTGGTTTAGGAACATCCTTGGCCTACTGGGTCTTGCTGGGGATTTCTGTTCTGGTTTTATTTAAACAGGAAAAGCTCAAGGCTCTACATCTTGAGAAACGAATTCCGCTTAATATGGATAAAATCAAGGAAGGAGTTCGTTTAGGTCTGCCTATTGGGGGAACTGTCTTTGCGGAAGTAGCTATCTTTTCCGTTGTTGGTTTGATTATGGCTAAGTTCTCGTCCTTGATTATTGCTAGTCACCAGTCAGCAATGAATTTTTCAAGTCTCATGTACGCCTTTCCTATGAGTATCTCATCTGCTATGGCTATTGTCGTTTCCTATGAAGTGGGAGCCAAGCGATTTGATGATGCGAAAACCTATATTGGTCTAGGAAGATGGACTGCCCTCATTTTTGCAGGCTTCACCTTATCCTTCCTTTACATTTTTAGAGGAAATGTGGCCAGTCTTTATGGTAACGACCCAGAATTTATCGATTTGACAGCGCGCTTTTTGACTTACAGCCTTTTCTTCCAGTTAGCAGATACCTTTGCGGCACCGCTTCAGGGAATTTTACGGGGGTATAAGGATACCGTTATTCCTTTTTACCTTGGTTTGGTAGGATATTGGGGCGTCACACTTCCAGTAGCTATGGTATTCGACTCTCTAACAGATTTTGGAGCTTATTCTTACTGGATTGGTTTGATTATTAGTCTAATCGTGAGTGGGGCGCTCTACCGTTGGCGTCTAACTGTGATTATGAAAAGATTTGAATCCAGAAAAGCTTGATTTTTAGAATTCCTATAAGCAAAAATATCCTTTGATATTCCATGCTACTTTACTGGTATCAGATATAAAAAAAGAAGTTGCTTATTTTAGCAGCTTCTTTTTAAAATAACTTTTTACATAATTTATATTACGTAAAATCATAAACTATCCAAGGCATTCTTTTGTTCATCATTAACGATATGGGTATAGAGGTCAGTGACTTGTGTGCTGGCATGTCCTAGTTGGTGACTGACTAAAACTTGTGATTTAGTAGCATCATAGAGCCTAGTTGCTAGCGTATGGCGCAGTTTATGGGGTGTTACACGGACTTTGAAGTCCTCAGAGTATTTAGCAACCATTTTTTCAACGCTGGAAGCATCGATACGATTAGGAACACCTCTGTAGAGAGTCAAAAAAAGGGCTGTATCTGTTTTTTCCGTTTTATAGCGTTGATTCCGAATGGCCAGATAATTCTCTAAGTAAGGCTTAGCAAAAGCAGCGACATTGACCGAGTCACGTTTGCCTCCTTTTCGAGTGACATCGATCACCATCATTTTTAGATTGAGATCTCTTAGATCCAGATTAACAGCTTCAGATAAGCGGACGCCAGACGCCAAGAGAAGGGCGATAATGGCCAAATCTCGTTCTTTATTTTTGTTGAATGATGAGAGAGCTCGATTAGAGAGCTGTTGTGGGTACTCTTGGTCGATATAAGTCAGAAAACCTTCTGTTTCATCACCTAGAAAGAGTTTTTGCTTGATGTTTTCAGCTCTGGCAGCAAGCGTTTCTTTCTTTTTTTTGGTTGAAACTTTCTTCATTACATTACGATAAAAATAAGGCTCTCCCTGATCGTTTTCAACTTCCTCAGTCAAATACTTATAAAGACTAGAAAGTGCTGACAAAGTCCGATTGATGGTTGTCTGAGAAACTCCTTGCTTGGTTGTATTAGCATTCAGCAAAGGACGTTCACGTAGATAAAGGATAAAGGATTCCATGTCTTTCTTAGACATATTTTCCAAGACAGATAAAGAAATATCAGATATTTTATCGGCATTTGAGATACCAGACTCTAAAACCCAGCTGAAAAATCGATCATATTCCTTGAGATATTCGTACAAGGTTGTGAAACTATAGGGAACAGCAAGCTTAGATTGGTAGTATTCAAGAACATACCAGGGCATGATTTGTTTTAGTTTGTCGATTCGTTCCAGTAAAATCTCACGTTTCATGTATTTTCTCCATAAATAAGTCTACTAGTAGTATAGCATAGACTTATCTATTTTTCAAGAAAATTATAGTTTTTCGGAAAAAGGAGCTATGAGATACAAAATACATTGTATAATTGCTATCGTTTTCTTTTAATCTTACTGTACAGATTTGATACAGTAAACTCCTTTCTAGCTTTATGCTCTATCATTTCTAACTTGATTATAGTCTTATTTTTACTAAAGTTCAATTATTTGTATGTGAAATATCTTATCTGTAAAAGAAAACCGATCTCATTACTGAGAATCGGTTTTCTAATGTATTAAATTAAGAAGTTCATTTTTACATAACATAAATTATGTAAAAACTTCTACAACAACAAATCTTTGACTTTTCCAATTTCACTTTTTGGAATAACCAGGTGAATCATATCACCCAGATACATTCTGGTTGAGCCGTTAACTGTTTGGCTCTTGCCATTATGGACTTGAGTTGTGATGAGGATATTGTGTGGTAAGTTGAGTTCATGAACCTGTTTTCCAGCGATTTTGTCTGATACAGGAATTTCAATGAGGGTGACATCTCCTTCATCTGTGGCTTCTTCTGGCAGCATTTTTTCCAACATAGCTTCATAGACTGGCGCACCCTTGAGTAGATCCATGATGATGTAGGCAACCAAGGTCACTAATCCAAGTGGCATGAGGTTGCGAATATCTCCTACCATCTCAGTTACGAGTATCATAGCAGTTAAGGGAGCCTTGGATATTGCTCCAAAGTATCCACTCATTCCTAGAATGACAAATATAGGGAATTGCTCCTGACTGACAAGTCCAAGATTGACACAGATAACACCAACTAGGGCACCAAGTAAGGAACCAAGCGCCAAAATTGGTAGGAAAATTCCTCCTGGAAGACCACTTCCATAACTAATCATGCTCCAGATAAAGCGAATTAAAAAGTAAGCTAATAGAACTTGAAAACTAAAATCTTGCTCAGTTAAGGAAAGTACCAGCTGATTTCCACCACCAAGGATTTGGGGTAAGAAGATTCCGACTGGTATGATGAGAATGAAGGCCAGAATTGGATAATAAGCTCTATCCAAATGGATTTTTTGACCAATCAAGTCGTAAACTCTTCCGATGTTTAATACAGCTTTCTCATAGAGAAAACCTGAAAATCCAAGGAAAATTCCCATGACGAGATATATCCAATACTGATCTAGGGTCATGAGTGGGATATTGTCTGGCATATCCAGTACAGGTGTTAGGCCAAATATGAGCAGAGACACAAAGTTTGCTACGAGACTAGCTGCGAGAGTAGATACCCAGAAAAAGCGTGAAAAATGGTGATAAACTTCTTCTACCACAAAGAGAAGTCCTGCAATCGGTGCATTAAAGGCAGCGGCTAAACCTGCTGCAGCTCCACTGGCAATTAAGGAACGTTCCTCTACTGGACTGGATTTGAGCCACTTGGCAATTCCTTTACCACCAACTGCTCCCAGTTGGATACTTGGCCCTTCACGCCCCAGCATAAGACCACTGGCAATAGCTAGAATTCCTAGAATATATTTTTTCCAGAGAACGCCCCACCAGTTAAGGGTCATGAGGCCTTTCAGTTCGGCTTCGACTTGAGGAATTCCTGAGCCTTTAATATCTTTTTCAGAGCGTGTCAGTTTGGCACTGAGCCAGCAGATGATTAGATAAAACAAAACCAGTACAAAAAGATTGCGTACTAGGTGCGCTTGATCTTGATAAAGCCCTTGTATCAGGTGGAAGCCTTTTTCAATTAAGAAACGAAAGGATCCAACAATTATCCCTACGACGAGACCAACAATGATTCCTCGACCAACTTGGGATAGGATAGTGCTGGATGCAAAGGCGAATTCTTTCTTAGAACGGACTATTTCCGACTGTTCCTCCATGGTATTTCCTTTCAATTAACTTTCTTTTTTACCTAAAACCAGTGATTTAACGGGTTCAAAGCTGGTTCGGTGAATTGGGGTAACTCCTAGTTTTTCTAGTCCTTCTAGGTGTTTAGCAGTTCCATAACCTGCATTAGTAGCGAAATCATAGCCAGGAAACTGCTGATTATAGTCCTTCATCAATTCATCACGGGTCACCTTGGCTACTATTGAAGCTGCTGCGATCGAGAGGGAGTTGGCATCTCCTTTGATGATGGAGGTTTGTGAAATGGGCAATTCCAGTTTCATGGCATCTATCAGGAGGTGCTCAGGTTGAGGACTGAGCTGGGAGATAGCTTCCTTCATGGCCAGTTTGGTTGCTTCATAGATATTGACTTGATCGATGATCTGATTATTCATGATACCAATTCCGATTGACAAGGCTTGGTTTTGAACGGCTTGGAAAATTTCCAGATGTTTCTTTTTAGGAATTTTCTTGCTATCGTTGAGACCTTTAATCTTACAATTTTTAGGTAAAATAACGGCAGCAGCGACTACAGGTCCAGCCAGAGGACCACGGCCGACCTCGTCAACACCTGCTATCAAAGTCAATCCTTGCTTGTAAAGTTCTTTTTCGTAGGAAAGCATGGATTCCAAACGCAAATTTTCATCTAATTCATCTTGAATGGCTTTTTTACGCTTGCTGATTTCCTTTTGAACTCCAGAACGATTATCATTTTCGAGTTCTAAAAAAATAGGGTTATCTAAGTCCTTGACCGTTGCAAGAAGTTCTTTGATTTCTTTAATCGTCGCCATCGAGGTCTTCCAATGTATCTAAGGTATAGTTACCGAGTTTGCCGTCACGGACTTCCTTCACGAAGAGACTGTAAAAGCGGTCATAGTCATCACGGAAACCGAGGGCGCGGGTCATGTCCATAATAATAACAGGCGCTTCTTCTTCAATTTTCATTTGCTTGAAGCGTTCGGCCAGCTTTTCTGGATAATATTCTTTGAAATAATTGAGGCCAAAAATAGTTACCTCATCCATAGGGAGCAACTGGTCTTTAATAGCTCCAGTCAAGGCTAGTTTAAGAGCAACAGTTTCATCCTCAAACTTAGGCCAGAGAATCCCCGGCGTATCCAAGATTTCCAGGTCTTTATTGGTTTTGAGCCATTGTTGTCCCTTGGTCACACCTGGTTTGTTGCCGACAACGGCAATTTTCTTACCAGCCAAACGATTCATGAGAGTGGATTTACCAGCATTTGGAATCCCGATAATCATGGTACGCAAGGTTTCAATCTGAATCCCACGTTCTTTCTGACGAGCAATCTTATCAGCCATGAGTTTTTTGGCCGCATCTGTTACAACTTTTACAGTCACTTGCTCTTTGGAGTTGATAGCTAACGTCTGGATTCCTTGTGATTCAAAATATTGACGCCATTCCTTGGTCATTGCTGGATCAGCCAAGTCTGCCTTGTTTAAAATCAAGAGTTTTGGTTTATCACCAACAATCTTAGTCAACATAGGATTTTGACTAGACAGAGGTAAGCGTGCATCAACCAAAATCGTCACAAAATCAACAAATTTTAAATTCTCCTGCACCTGTCGACGCGCTTTAGACATGTGACCAGGAAACCATTGAATAGTAGCCATTGAGTTTTTCCTTTCGTAGCAAGGGTTTAGATACCCTATTTTATTTTACTATCGTTTAAACATAGAGAGTTCTCAAATGAATGATGTTCAAATAGTTTTTTGTTTTATGATATAGAAATCTACTTTATATTATATCATGACTTCTTTCTTTTGTCCGATGATAGCCTTTCAAGCACTCTATATAGAAAAAAGCCATCAAATGATGACTTTTCAGAGGGAGCAAAAAACTGTTCCCTTTATATTTTAAAGATTTAATTGTCTTTTTTAAACAGTTGGTTAAAGAAACCGTCTGTGTTTTTAAGAAGGGCTTTGAATACCTTAGATTTAAGAGCTACAGTATGAGAGAAGTCATCTGTTTTTTTCAAATCTTCTTCGACTGCTTTATCAAATAAAAGCCTTAACTCATTATAGTTACTGATATGGACGCCATCAATATCGATACCTTCAAAGCCTTTCTTAGCTTTAGCAAGAACCTCCTCGTACCAATGTCTCTTCCACTCTTCAAGTGTCTTGAACTTGTCTCCAGATACTTTCTTGATAATGAAATCATCACCTAATAGCTTGTTGTTCTCTCTATTAGCTTCACCTTGGTATTTACTAGATACATATCCGATAAATCCATTTTCATAGCCAAAGTAACCCCACATACGGAAGGCATTATGCTTGAATGATAATGAACCTGGGGCACCTTTACTTGTATTACCACCATAAATACCAGCCATCATATTGACATTGACATAAGCCGTACCAAAATCTTCTGGGTGGAAGACCTTATTGCCTGGATTTCCGTGAATGGTCATGAAATTATTATTTACCAAATCATCAATGGTTTCAAGCTTGGTCATTTTCTCAGCGTCTGTCAAGTCACGCACTTTGTCCCATTGGTGAGGACCACTTAGTTTATTTCTATCCATTGGTCGACGTGTTTCGCGGTCAATTTTCTTGAACCACTTACTATTGTCACCTTTAATCTTAGGAAGAACAGCTTCAGCTTCAGCATAATCAAGCATCATCATAGCTTCATTGTAGTTCTTCATGTAGTGGTCGATTTGGTCACGTGTTTGAAGTTTGTCAGGGTCTGGATTATACCACTGGTTTCCATCATTTGGACGATGATAGGCCATGTTAAGACCTAACGCACCATACTCACCATTTGTTGTTGACTTATCAGGAGTTTGTAACATTCCTTGAGCAAAAGCTTCTAAATCCGTACCTTGACGATGGTTATGTCCTCCAAAGTAAGCTACACGGTCGTTAATGTGTGTGGTTTCATGTGTGAAGGCAGAGATACCAAACGGGTCAAGCATATTGGTTACCATGAAGAATACTTGCTCATCTTTCCACGGTTTATCGTAGATTTTCGCCATCGCTCCCATAGCTCCATTAACTTGATGCCAACGGTTAGTCGGGCCGAATAGTTCACGAATAGGAGATACCACGGCTCCACCTTTTCCATAACCTTGACGATTTGCATCCTTAATTCCTTCATAAGTTTGATTATCCCAAACAGGTGTTGGTACCATATACTCGCTCTTCAAGAGTTTATTACGAACACTTGGAAGAGCTAAACGAGACCAGAAATCTAAGTAAGTTTGTTGTGCTTTAGCGACTTCATCAATACGTTTCTTCAATTCCTTACGTTCTTCTTCAGTGTTCTTACCATATTTCTCAAATGAACTATAAGCCATCGTGTTATAGGTTGAAATCATAAAGATATGGGCTTTCTTTAAGTTGAGCAATGGTAAAATCATACGACCGTGAACGTCATTATTTAAACCGTCAAATACACGATGTCGCTTATCTTTAAAGGCTTCTGTTCTTGTTTCAGGCTCTGCTACATAAACGTTTTTCGCAGAATGAATAAACCAGTCATTCAAATCTTTATCTTCTGTAAATAAACGCATATTATAGTCTAAGAAGCTACGTAAATCACCTTTACCAGTTGCACCAGCAATCACTTCTTTGTAGGCATCTTGTGTACGGTCACCTTTCAAGAAATGTTCTCTTGAACCAATTTGAATCAAACGGTCTAGTACACTTGGTGTCTTACCATAGAAGTCCGGTTTGAACATCATCACATCTTTGATACTCAAATTACCATATTTGATACCATAGTAACGATTAAGATAAGTTAGACCCATTATAATCTTAGCTTTATTATCTTCTACTTTCTTGAGCAGCGATTTCATAGCGGCAGCATCAACGTTTAATTGATGGTCTTCATTTTCGACCAAGGCTTTGACGAACTTATCTAGATTTTGCTTCACTTCGGCAAAACTTTCTTCTAAGTATAGATTACGAATATATCCATCTTTACGAGCATCTGTATTTTCTTCTGACTTCTTACGTATATCCATTAATGCGCGTACTTCAGCTGAAATTAGGTCAACACTTGAAAGTCTTTCTTTCACATCCACAATCAGTTTGTCCCGATTTTTAACAACTATATTTGGTGTATAGACAATGTTTTGACCTGCTACATCATACTCTTTTATTTGAGCTACTTTAGAATCAGCTTTAGCGGTAACTACCATTTCTTCTTTGGTGCCATCCGCATAGTGAATCATAATCTTATCAATATCTGATAAGTCCGTCACAAACTGACCATTCCTCATACCTGTCACAGATAACACTTCTTTAGTCATTAGGTTTGAACTTGTAGCCAATCTGTTGCCTTGGTTTACAATCCATTCCTTATTGTAGAAGGGTTGTAGTTTCTCGATGTTTTGGTATGCCTGCTCACGTGTTGCGTCATAATCTTGAGTTGTTTTATACTCATTATCACGAGTTGTTAGGTTGTTAAGTGTATTCACAAGTGGGTCTGTGATTTTATACTTATCAGCAGTGATATTGAAGGTGGCAATACGTTTATCAGCTTCAGCTTGGTCTACACTCTGAATTTGTTTTGAACGTTTATATGAAACATTGCCTGACGCAACATCTCTCACATATACATTGTTCTTAAAGTAATGGAATCCAAAGTCTGGGTCGCCCGAATCCACTGAACCAGAACCGTACATGATTTCACCATTGTTTACTTTCATCATGCTGACGTTGTTTTCAACCCATCCCCAATTGTAGTTGTCGTGAATGAGCCCACCACTTTGGTTATTTGTTTTGAGAGTCATGGATCCTTTAACAACGGATTTAGTCAAGTGACCTTTTTGTTTTACATCCATAGGGTTTACACCGTGGTCGATTTTCGCAATCAGTCCACCGAATTTAGCGTTGTTTGCCTTAATATTCGCATCTACATAAGAGCTATCAACATTACTTCGCCAACTTTCGCTGACAAGCCCACCAGACCACCAGCCTTTATCTCCAAGACTGTTAATCTTACCAATAAAAGCTACATTGCGCATATTAGCTTCGTCTAACTTATTAACAGCACCGGTTACATCGTTATTTCCTGTTACTGAACCTACTACTTTGATATTCTCAAGGGTAGATTTCTTAAACATATTACCAATAGGTGCAACTTTATCAGCCCAAGGCATATTGATATCTACATTACCTAAGTTAAAGTTTTTGAGTGTAGCACCTTCAGCCTCATTAAACAAAGGTCTTTCTAAGTTATGAATCGTGTACTGATGGTTCTCTACACTTGATAAAGTACCTCTAAACTTAGCCATAACATAAGCTTTACCTGCTGGCTTAACGTTAACTGCATTCAAATCTGCACCAAGTTTAAACTCACCGGTAGGATTTGCTTGCATATCTTTTGCTAAATCATGGAAATTGTAATAAACCTTATCCTCGGTAGCCATCGGTTTTTCAAGATAATAAGTGTAAATGTCTCTTAACTTACCGTCTTTATCACGTTGAACTAAGTCAGGTGCTTTTGCCGTTACCTTGTAAAGCTGCTTACCTTCTTCAATGACCTCTTCAATCTTATCAATTGCTAAACGAGTCACTTTGTTTTCTCTTGAGGTTACTTTTAAGTAATAGTTGTTAACATCACTTGGAAGAGAAGTTAAATGATTACTATCGCTTTCGACACCGCTTTCGTTTACTTGTACGAGACTGGTGTTTGCAATATCTTTCAACTCAACTTTTTTCAAATCCAAGCGAAGTGGTTTCTCTTCTAATGTTGCAGTTTCTTCTCCCTTACCACGGTCATAGGTCATAGTGGTTTCTATCTTATAGTCTTTGTAGAATTTTAAATCTTCTACCTGCTTATCTAATTGCTCTGAAGTTAAATCTACTGTTTTGACAATTTCATTTCCATCTTTAATTGTCGCAGTAATTTTATTGATCTTGACTCCATCTGTATTAACCAAATGATAAGAAAGATTTGCGGAGCGGTCTAATACATTTGTATCTGTTTGCTCCAAAGTCAAAACAGGAGCCGTTTTTTCTTTAGGCTTTTCTTTTGTACCTTTTACAAGAATTTCAGGCTTCATTTCTTTCAAAATAGTTACTGTTTCAACTGGTTCACTAATTTTTTTACCATGTAACTCTTCATAGCTAGTAACAATTTGACGTTCGCCATCCTCACCAACTTGTTTAATAGAATCATCGCCTATAAATTTGCTAGGATCAGATTCTTCTATAGTCGTTTTAGAAATAGTCTCTTTACGAATATCGGTATGTAAAGAAGGCAACTCTTCTCTTTCTGATGCAACTTCTGAAACTGTAGATACTGGTTCAGTGTATTCTGTCTTCTTGCTAATAGGTGGTTCAAGTAAGTTTCCTTTTTCATCCACTCCTATTGTACCTACTGGTTCCGTGTATGCTGGTTTTTCGCTAACAGGTGGTTCAATCAAGTTTCCTTTTTCATCCACTCCTGTTGTACCTATTGGCTCAGTATATTCTGGCTTTTCGCTAACAGGTGGTTCAATCAAGTTTCCATTTTCATCCACTCCTGTTGCACCTACAGGTTCAGTATATTCTGGTTTCTCAGTTTTAGTCGCTTCATCTGGAACTGTACCTACAGGAGCTGTGTACTCAGTTTTCTCTACTTTAGGAGCCTCGTCTGGAACAGTACCTATAGGTTTAGTGTATGCTGGTTTTTCATGAACTTCTGGTTCAACTAAATTACCGCCAATTGGAGCTGTATATTCTGGTTGCTCATGAACTTCAGATTCTACCAGATTACCACTAGCTGGTGCTGTATGTTCTGGCTTCTCAGCTTTAGGCGCCTCGTCAGGGACTGTGCCTACCGGTGCAGTATACTCTGGCTTCTCTGATTTAGTTGTCTCGTTTGGAACGGTGCTTACAGACTCTGGATTTTTAGGTTTTTCTGCTTTAGGCGCTTCATTATGAACACTTTGAATTTCAGACTTTTCTGACTGAGTAAATGATGTGTTTATTTCGCTTTGAATAGAACGAATCATCGTTTTATCTGGCGCTAGAATATCCTTTGTCCCCTCATCCTTATGTTGAATTTCTGAAATTGCATCATCATTAAGGGGTAGGTATCCAATATAACGATATCCAGCAATTTGAACTACTCCTTCATTACTTGGAGCTTTCAAAGGATTGCTTATATCGAGTGCTTGCATGCTAGAAAGAGCGATTAGTCCAATCGTAGTAACTAAGAACAGACTAGCAACTTTTTTCTTTTTATGAACTAAAAGAACTAAACTACCAATAGCTAATAGACCTAAAGCTGTAAGCACAGAAGTCGATGAACCTGTTGCAGGAAGAGTTTCCTGCTGATAAATAAGAGCATAAGTTTTCTCATTATCAGTAGGAATTCCTGCCTGAATCTTTGTTTGTTCTTCTTGTGTAAGAGAGCTTTTTTCAATGTAATGATAGGTAGAAGCATGAATGATTGACGGTGCAACCAAGATACTTCCGAGTAAAACAGAACCAACAATCCCACAGATTTTTCGGATTGAAAATCGTTCTTTTTTAAATAATGACAAGCGTAATCACCTTCTTTAATTTTATTTCCTAATAGTAAACACTATTTTTTATTTTCAAAAATTGAACTTCTAAAATCATCAGTTTGGTCAAGATAAGCTTTAAAGATTGCTTTTTTCAGTTTAAGAACTCTACTATATTCAGGATAAATATTTACACGTTCATCCTCTGCATCAGCTTTGACAGTAGCAGTTATCATACTTTGAAGATCTTCTATATTTTTTATTGTCACTCTATCTTTTCTGAACCAATTTCCATTTGGGTTAATGAAGCTAATGCTCATTAATTTATTAAATTTAGCTTTTCGCTCTTCATACATTGCTTTTTTAAATTCTACCCAAGATGAGTAACGATTATTAAATATTTTTTGAAGTACTAACTCATCAGTTACATTACCAACTTCCTTACCATATGACTTAATCACTTTACCTTTAGCTTTTGCTTCTTCTGCGTATTGATTAGAAATATATGGTACCATTCCATCTTTAAATCCTTTTGCAGCTAACAACTCGAACGCCATACGACGTCCCATTAAATCACCCGGAGTTCCTTTATCATTACTTAGAGCAGAATATATTGGTGAAAATAGTTTAATTGTATAATAGCCATTTCGTTTAAAGGTATTATCATTGTCATTTTCATATCCTCTTCTTGTAATAACATCATTTTCAATTAGACTATTAAATGTCGTTAATTTGCTAAGTTCACTTTCATTTAAGTAACGAATAGTATTAGTTGCATATACTTTACTTCCGTCTGGATCCGGTTCAAATTTATTTTCTATTTTTCTCAACAACTCATTTTTCTTAGAAATATCTAAGTTAACAACAGCATTACCTTCTAGATATTCTAGCATATAAATTACATCAAACATATTATGCATATATTTTTGCAAATCTTCTGCATTATTAAATCGTTTTGTAGGATCTTTCACCTGAAGTCTAGTTGGATCTTCTGATTCTTCATACTTCAATATAGAGTTAATCGTAATAGTAGGATCATTTGGATGATCCGGAGCTTGTAATAATCCTTTTGCATAAAATTCTGGTCCAAGTCCATTTCTTCTTCCATAGCCTCCAAGATAAATTTCTCTATCTGAGTTATGTGTCATTTCATGTGTATAAGTTACCGCACCATCTTTATCAAGCATACGATAAGCCATATAATAGAATGCATCCCCTGTAGCGTATGCTCCATTAGAATTATGAACAACATTATTTCCTGCCGGACCGAAGAAATGTTTTATTGCTTGATGATTAGTTTCAAAAGTTGCTTGGTATGTATCTTTTTCGCCTTTATCATCTGTACCAAATCTAAATGCATCATAAACTAGAACACTTCTATATAATTTTTCTTTATTTTCATTATCTAGAATTTTATACCAATAATCGTAGTGATCTCTAAATCTAGCAGCCGCTTCTCTTGCTTTTGTTTCAACATAGTCATTTAAATTAGTTCCTGCTGGATGTTCTTTGCTTCTATATCTATCATAAGCACCGAAACCTATAGTCGAAATGTTGGATATAATAAACACCGATTTTTCAGGTAATGTTAATAGCGGCAACACCATACTTGGGTATTTCCAAGATGGGCTAGTTAATCTATCATATACTCCAATTGAATATGGACTACCAGCTATTGATTGCTTATCACTTACCTCTTTAATTGTAGATTTTTCTTCTACAATATAGGCTTTAGTTTGTTCTTTAAACCACTCGTTATTTGTTTTATCTGGTACAAAAGCTTTTCTATATTTTTCTAATGCATCAAATAAATTATTAGTTTTATAATTTTTTGCTAATAAAACGTTATAAGTTATAACATTATTTTTCGCTAGTAAATTATTAAATCCAGATTTACCTAATTCGATAACATTATCTAACGCTGAACTATTTGATTTACCAAAGAAATCCAAGTGGTACATAACTAAATCTTTCGCTTTTGTTTCACCATATTTGAAATTGTACCAACGCTCTAAGTATGTTAATCCTAGAAGTAATGCTTCCTTATTGTTTTTAATTTTTTCAATTACATAATTATCTATTACCTTATTGTTATTTTCTGCTATTGCAGCATCTGCAGTAAGAAGTTTCGTCAAACTATCTTTCAAATTAGTTTTTGTAGTATTGAATTGATCTTCTAAATATAACTCCGTTAAGCTAACATCATTAGAAACATCTAATACTTTTCTAATTGCGTCTGATTTGTATTCTACACTATTTAATGCTGGTAAAACTTCTCCTAAAATATTATTATAATTGCGAAGTAATGTATTCGGTGTGTAAATTAAATTTGTACCGCCTATTCTATACTCTGCTACACTTGAAAAATCACTTTGATATTCTATATTTTTTGTCTCTGATGTATTGTCCGTGTAATATAGTAACAGTTTATTTATACTTTCTTTGTTTTTGTTAATATCACTAATTACTTCATTATCTTTCATAGGAACCACTGACAATAATTCTTTATTATAAAGATTACTACTTGTCTCTACTAAATTCCCGTACTTAACTATCGTTTCTCTATTATAGAATGGTAATAGTTTTTCTATATTTTTATATACTTTTTCTTTTGATGAATCAGCATTCTCAAGACTTCTATAGTCAGTTACATATCTAGAAGAGAAGTTAAAATCTTCTGTTTTAGTAGTATTTTTAGATACAAAAGCAGCTTTTTTCTCTCTAATTTGTGCGTCTTCTAATACTTCTCCTCTTTGAACATCAGAATCCTTAGTTAAGATTTCATCATCTTCTTGTACTACGTTTACAACCTTATTATTTTTGTTGCTATATACATGATTTGCTTTCATGTTAGTGAAATCTTTTCCAGTTATAGCATTACCGTTTGTAACATTAACGTCGCTTAGTACATTAGAAAGTCGACCAGATTTTTCTAATCCTCCAGCTGGATCCCAAAGATTACCAACTACTCCACCAACGTTTGCAAAACGTTGAACATTATTAAGATTTCCTTCAGCATAACTATTACTAATTAGTGCACTATCTTCTACTGCACCAACTATTCCACCAATAGATTGATCACCTTTAGTTGCGTTTGATGCTAAATCAATTGATGCGAACGACTTATCTATTAATCCCCTCGAACCAGAAAGTTTACCTACTAAACCTCCGATTTGATAACTAGCAACTGTTTTATATGTATTAGTTATTCTACCTGTATAGCTACTGTTAGAAATAGTAGAATTATTAACTTGTGATACTAATCCTCCAATTCCATGTTCCCCAGCTATTGCTCCATCAGCATGAACATTATCAATATGGGTATTGCTATTCGCTTCTTTTGCAAGTGTTGCAGCATCTTCTTTTGCTGAAATATTGACATCTTTTAGTGAAAGTTTTTCTACTGTAGCACCATTTAATCCCCCAAATAATGGTTTTTTCAAATTATAAATAGCGTAATATTTCTCATTATTTGTTCCTACTAATGTTCCATGGAATACATTATTCACATAACTTTCTTGACCATCTGGAAGTTCAACTTCACGAGCATCCATAGTTGCACCTAAACGGAATGTGCCATTAGGATTGCTATTCATTGCATCTACTAAATTTTTAAATGATGTATAGACACCAGTTTCACTTTGCTGAGTTTTTGGTAAATAGTAAGTATAATTTTCTAGTACATTATTATTTTCATGATGTATCAGATTATTTGCACTCGCTACTATCTTATAAACATCTCTATTATCTTTAGTATCATTAGTAATGCTTGTAACTGGTAGCATCACATCTTTAAAGTTCTCTGATTTAACTTTCATAAAGTAATTTTCTGCATTACTTGGTAAAGAAGCAAGTGAAGTTACATGTCGATACTTATTACCATCTTTTGAATATAGTTCTACAGAAGATATATTTCTAAGTTCTAATTTCTTAATAACTTCTTTTTCATCTTTAGCGTCATCTTTTTTCTCATCTTTATGACGATAAAGTTTATCGTATACTGGGGTAATCTCATTACCTGCTATAATGCTCTTAATCCAAGCTAATTGTGTAGGAGATAAAATCAATCCGCCTGAGCGATTTTGTGCTCCATTTTGGTGGACACCAATGACTTCACCATTAGCATTAAATATTCCTCCACCACTCATACCAGGATTTCCACCTTGATATTGAACACCGTAGGTGTTATTCGCGTATTCTTGTTCCATTTCTACCGTAGCATCTTTTAAGTGCGTATATTTCCCAGCTGGATATCCATGAACATTTAGTTTGTCATTAAGGTTTACTTTCGAATAATTTTTAACTAATTCTACATGTTCTCTGCCAGTTGTTTCAGGTAGCTTAATCACTGCTAAATCATAGATAAATCCTTTTGGATAATCTTTTTTATTATAAAAATGAATATTGTTAGCAGTAAATGTTCCTTTTTGTCCATCAGGAGTCACCCACTCATATACGTTTTTAGATTTATCACCTCTAAATTCGCCCGTAGTATTATCAGTAGAATTATTAATGAAATTATGTGCTACTGTTAAAAGTACATTTGGTGCAATAAAAGTAGCTGATCCTACTCCAGTAACCTTCGACGAATCTGTAATAAAGTTCATATTAATTAATGCACTAGATTTTTTCTGAATACTCATTTCTTCTGGTGTATTAGTATTTTCATTATTTGGTTTAGTATCTTCTGCACTAGGTTGTTCGATTTTACCAGTATATTCTTTCGGTGCTTCTACTTTCTCTGGCTCGACTATCGCTCCGGCTTGCACCCCTGTGTACTCTTTCGGTGCTTCGGCTTTTTCTGGTTCTACTATTGCTCCAGCTTGTATACCCGTATATTCTCTCGGAGCTTCCTCTTTTTCTGGTTCTACTATCGCTCCAGACTGGGTGCTGGTATATTCTGGTTTTTCAGCTGTCTCAGGGGCTACAACAGCTCCCGATTGCTCACCTGTATATTCTGGTAAGGAAGCATGGGTCTCTGGTTCGACGATGGCACTAGACTGAGTCCCCTTGTACTCTGGTTGTGGAGTTACTTTTTCTGGTTCTACTATTGCTCCTGCCTGTGGACCTATGTATTCTGGTAGTGGTACTACCTGCTCTGGTTCAACAATAGCGCCAGCCTTTACTCCTGTGTATTCTGGTAGGGGTGCTATCTGCTCTGGTTCAACAATAGCTCCAGCTTGTACTCCAGCATATTCAGGTTCAACTTTTTCAGGTTCAACTATCGCTCCGGCCTGAACTCCTGTATATTCAGGTAGCGGTGCTATCTGCTCTGGCTCGACTATCGCTCCAGACTGTGGACCTGTGTATTCTGGTAGTGGTGCCACTTGCTCAGGTTCGACTACAGCGCCAGCCTGAACTCCTGTATATTCTGGAAGCGGTGCTACCTGTTCAGGTTCTCCTTTATCACTTACTACAGCTTCTGGCAATGCTGGTTGGATTGCAGGTTCGCCTTTATCTGTTACAACTGCTTCTGGTAATTCAGGCTGAATTGCGGGTTCAACAATAGCTCCAGACTGTACGTCCTTATGTTCTACACCAGTTTCAGGTTGTTCCTTTATAACTTGAGCTTTTTTAGTACCTTTTTCGACTACTCTTGGAACAGGCGCAGTCGTTGAAGTTGAAACAATTTCTCGTGAAACCTCTTCCTTATTTACAGAGAATATTCTGATGACTTCAACTTTCTTACCTAATTTACCTTCTTGTTTGACTCTTACAGCTCCTTCAGCTAAATCAGGATTCTCCTGAACTTCTTCTTGAAAATCTATTTTTGTCTCTATAGTTTCCTCACGATATAAGAGTTCAGGTTTGTTCAACTGACCTGATAAAACTTCATCCTGTGGATTTAATGTATTTACCCCAGTCTTTTCTTTTGGAGAAATCTTCTCCTCTTTCTTCGTTTCTGGATTCTCATGTTCTGCCAACTGTGCTTGAGAATCTGAAGATTGTTTCTCTTCTTTTCTTGGATTTGTTAATTCTGTAGAAAGAGGTTTTTCAACTACTTGAACTTCTGTCGGCTTAGTTGAAGAAATAGGTGTTTGTTCCTGAATAGCTTGTACTGTTGATGGATTTTCTACAAAATTCGGTGTAACACTATAATCCACCTTTTGTTGTTTTGTAGGAGTGGCAACTGAACTCTTTTGATTACTTACTTCAAAATCAGAAGTTGTTTTTCCTTCTTTGATATATCCAATATAAGTGTAACCTGAAATCTCTTTAGGAAGAGGTAATTTTTCTCCAGAGGTCAATTCATAGTCCGTATTGTAATTCAGCAAAAGATGATTTTCTAAAGCATGAGCTGAAATTAGGACACCATTTCCTATTCCTGCAACCAATACTAAATGTAATACCGTTTTATTCTTGACCTTTTTCTTAGAGACAGCAAAAATTAAAATCCCCAGAGCAGCTAAGCTAGCACCAGCAACTAGGGCTTGCATCTCATTCTTGCTTCCAGTATTTGGCAATTCTCCCAGTTGATTTTGAGAATTTAATTTATAAACAAGATAATAAGTCTCATCATCATTCTCCACGTATGTCGGAATATCATAAACGAGCTGATTCTTTTCTTCTGATGATAGCTCTGAATCTGTTACATATTTATAGTGAACACCTTTAGTCTCTTGAGCATCTACAGATGAACTAGCTAATACAGACATAAAAAATAAACTTGAAATCGTTGCAGATACAAGTCCTACTGATAATTTTCTAAATGAAAAACGTTCTTGTTTTTCACCAAAATACTTTCCCATGATTCCTCCTTGAAATACAATTTATAAATGTTACAAAGACCTTTATTATATTAGTGTATTATCTATAAAAAAGGCAGTATACCTTAATTATACTCTTTATTTACCGAAAAGTCTTAAAATTTAGTAGCGTTTTCATACTTTGTTTTATATTTTTTTGGATAAAATAATACCTACCATGAAACTTCCACGGTAGATGTTACTCATATCACTAATCGTTCTAAAAATGGTTTGATGCAGTTGAGGAGAATTCCTTCTATCCAGCTTTCTTGTGCTGATGATAGATTCTCTGCTTGAAGGCTTTCTTTTAGAAAATCTCGAACTTGTTCTGGTGCGATTTCAAACTCAAAGGCTTTCATTGTATAGAAAAAGTCGAGCAGATGATCTGACAGATATTCGGTTGAAAATGGCACTTCTCCACTCTTTCGATATTCTAATAAGAGCCGAGAAAATCGTGCTTTTTCTTCAGGGAGCTCACGAAAATAGGAATTGAGGAGCCAGGTCTGCTTCTGCTTTCTTTCAATTGGATCCTGACTGGCAATTCGTTGGTCTTTTTCCAGCTCTTTTTGATATTGCTTGGCCTTGATAGCCCGTTCTGTTCTATTTTTACCAAAAAGAATTTTCTCCCACTTACGTTCTTCTTGAGTCAGGGTCTCTGTAAATCCAAAGTAATCTTGATAAGCACGCTCTGCTGGGCCCATAGCTAGAACCAGATTGTCTGCATATTGCTTGGCGATTTTATCCCTCTTCTTGCGTTCTTTCTCTGCCTGGATACGGAGTTCTTGTTCGTAGTCAATTTTCTCCTTACCTAGTTTGACAAGGTAGAGTTGGTCATCCGATTTCCCAAGTAAAAAGGGTTTGATACACTTTTCAAGGACTTCTTCCATCCGAGCTTTTTTCTTTGGCTCCGCCTTGGTCCAACTTCCTCCTTGAAAGACTTCTAGGAAAAGCTGGTAGTCTCTCTCAGGTGAGAACTGATTGCCACGATTGGGTTTGAAAACATCTTTTTCCCAGAGCCATTTTAAAAGTCTCTCGTCAAAGTCACTTTTATTGACCTTGATTTTCTCCTTTTTATGGGCTTTTCTGGTCAGATTTTCAACCTTTCTGAGCAGTTTTTCTTCCTCTTCCAGTTGCTGGTCAAGGGACAATCGATGAAAATGACGAACACAGTCGCTACCAATTGGAAAGAGGCGTTGACCTGTGACACCGTTAAAGAGTTCGTAGGCGTACTTGATGGCATTTCCACAGACACAATTGCTACGTCCAATACCGTTAAAAATCAAGGAAACTTCATTCCATTCCTTGGTAGCTTGTTCCCAAGTATCAGCTTTTGAAGCCTGTAAAACTGCATCATGCAGGGATTTTCTAACTGGAAGTGTCATGAAGTCTCCTTTCTAATATTCAATGAAAATCAAAGAGCAAACTAGGAAGCTAGCCGCAGGCTGCTCAAAACACAGTTTTGAGGTTGCAGATAAAGCTGACGTGGTTTGAAGAGATTTTCGAAGAGTATAAATTATACTTTTACAACTTGAACCTCGTCTTTACCTAGTAAAATCAAGTATTTCTCAATATTTTCAATCGAATAGGCTCGAGATAAAGCCTCTCCGTATAGGGCTAACTGACCACGATAGCGGTCTATGAGTTGACTTGGTTCATCATAGCGGTCTGTCTTATAGTCGAACAGAACGATTTTATCCTCGTAAAGCAGATAGCCATCAAGGATACCACGGACAACAAAGTCTTCCTGACTCTTTTGATCTCGTTTGAGCATGGAGAAGGGTTGCTCGCGGTAGAGATGGTCGGTATTAGCAAGAATTTCCTGACCGAGTTCTGTGTCAAAGAATGCAAGAATTTTCGAAAGATTAATCTTGTCTCTGACAGCTGGGCTGGTTTGAACTTGTCTGAGAGTTTCTGTCAGGCTGGCAAGGGTTGGTTGCTGGCTGAGGTCTATTCTCTGCATGAGTTCGTGGGTAGCACTACCAATCTCAGCTCCTGTTATCTTTTCTTTGCTTGAAAAATCTGGTAAATCAAAGCTGATTTTCTTGTCTACTGACTGACCTTGACCTGCAATCTCGACACCTCCCATATCCATAACGGGTTCGTAGAATTTCTTAATTTGACTTGGGGTTTGAACACTAGGAAGTTCAATGGCTGCACGGTGAAGAGTATTATAGACTTCCACCTCTTTCAGCATTTCAAGGGCTTCTTTAATAGTTTCAGACTGGCGATTGTCTGCTTGGGAGCTATCTTGGAGAGGACTTTTGTTTTCCAACTCTCCGATAGCTTCTCTAGTCAGTTGATCTTCACCAACAAAACGATAGCTAAAGTTGAGATGATCCTTGACAAACACTTTGCTGATAGCCCAAATCCAATCTTGGAAATTCCGTGCTTGCAGTCTAGTATTGCTATTTAGTTTCCCATTTTTAGCTACTGGGTATTGCTTGGCTTCCAACTTTTCACGAGAACCTTTACCGATAAGATAAAGCTTTTTCTCAGCCCTCGTCATGGCAACATACAGCAGACGCATCTGCTCTGAATAGCTTGCTAGCTGTAATTCCTCTTCATTCTGCCTATAGGTCAGGCTAGGAATAGAGAGCTTGATGGTTTTAGGATAGTGTGCTTCCACTGCTCCTGTCTCCATTTTGGCAATATACTTGACACCAAGACCATTCTGACGACTGAGAATGACTTCTGACATAGAGTCTTGCTTGTTGAAATCTTGATCCATATTGAGGATAAAGACGTAAGGAAACTCCAGCCCTTTACTCTTGTGAATGGTCATGAGCTCTACTGCATCTTTTGGCGGTGCGACAGCCACGCTTGCCAAATCGTGCTGGGCTTCTAAAACTTGGTCAATCATACGAATAAAACGCGACAAACCTTTGAAATTGCTCTTTTCAAACTGATCAGCACGCAGTGCTAGGGCATAGAGATTGGCCTGTCTAGCAGGACCATTTGGCAAAGCTCCAACATAGTCATAATAAAAACGGTCGTTGTAAATCTTCCAAATCAGGTCATAGAGGGAGTGGGTTTTGGCATACAAACGCCAAGAAGCCAAGATATCCGTGAATTGCTCTAGTTTTTCAGCTAGAGCTGTGTGAATCAATTTTTTCTGGCTACTCGCCTGTTTTTGAGCATTTACTAGTTTCTCATAGAGATTTTCTTGGATTTTATCCTCTGCTTTCTGAAGGGACAAACGTGCTAACTCGTCCTCATCAAAGCCAAACATTGGAGACTTCATAAGGGCAACCAAGGCATAGTCTTGCAGGGGATTGTGAATGACACGAAGGGTGTCCAGCATAACTTGCACTTCTAGGGACTGGAGATAATTGTTTTGCTCTCCGTCGGTTTTGACAGGGATCCCATACTCAGACAGAGCGAGTAGAATCTGGTCATTACGACTGCGGCTGGAGGTCAGAAGGGCGATTTCTTTAAAGGCAACACCTTGTTCCTGATGAAGTTTCAGAATCTCCTTGATAACCAAGCGCATTTCGCCTGTTAGTTTCGTTTCTGTTTGACTCTCTTCTTCCTCACCTGTGTCGTCCTTGTCGTAGAGGAGAAATTCCGCCTTGTTGTCTGGATTGGGAGTCAGTTTGCTATTGGCAAAAACAAGCTGATGCATGCTGTCATAGTTTATTTCCCCAACCTCTTGATCCATAAGGCGTGCAAAAACATCATTGGTTGCTGACAGCACTTCTGAACTACTACGGAAATTTTCTTTGAGGAGAATGAGCTTGCCATCTTTTGGATTTTGCGCATAGCGTTGGAACTTTTCATTGAAAATCTGCGGGTCTGCCTGACGGAAACGATAGATAGATTGCTTGATATCTCCCACCATAAAGCGATTGTGACCATTAGACAGCAATTCCAGCATTCGTTCTTGAATATGGTTGGTATCCTGATACTCATCGACCATGACTTCATGGAAGCGCTCCTGATAAGCCTCACAAACTTGCGGGAAATTCTCTAAAATCTCAATGGTGTAATGGCTGATATCAGCGAATTCAAAGGCGTTTTCCTGACGTTTACGCTGACGATAAGCCTCCACAAAATCACGCACGAAAAATTGGAAGGTTTTAGCTAGCTCCCATGTATCTTGATGATAACGTTCTTGATAGTCGAGAATGGTTATCTGGTCTGACAGTTGTCCTAGTTTAGCAAACTGGGCTTTTCTTTCTTCGTTGTAGGCATCCGCCAGTGGCTTCAAATCAGCCTTACGACTGGCATTCGTCAGAGCCCGACCATTTTTCTCCTTAGAGATGGCGACAACACGCGCAAGCACTGATTGATAAGCCTGACTATCGGACTCTTGATTTAAGGAGCCAATTTCATCTAAAATCAACTGAACATTCTCTAGATAAGCAGCCTTTGTAAACTCCTTGGCATCATTATCCAGATGATAACGGAAAAAGCTTTCCAAATCCCAAAGTGCTTGCTGGATTTGTTGGGTCAGTTTTTCTTTTTCACTGGTAAAATCAGCTGTTTCAAAGCCTTTGAGGAAAGATTCACTCAGCCATTTCTGAGGATTACTGGTGGATTGGAGGAAGTCATAGATTTTATAGACCTGCTGGCGCAGACCACGTTCATCCTTGCCACGCCCAGCAAAATTTTTCAGCAAATGACTAAAGGTCTCTTTCTGTTTACCTTGGTAATGCGCTTCAAAAACCTCATGAAAGACTTCGTTTTTTAGAAGGAGTTCCTCGCTCTGGTTTTGTAAAATACGGAAATTAGGCGCAATATCAATCAGATAGCCATGTTTGCCAAGGAATTTTTGTGTAAAAGAGTCCATGGTTCCGATGGCAGCGTTGGGTAGGTCTGCCAACTGACGTCCTAAGTGTTGTTTGAGGTCAACATCACTACTTTCTTGGATTTGTTGGCTGATTTTCTTTTCCAAACGTTCCTTAAGCTCTGTGGCAGCCTTAACGGTAAAGGTTGAGATAAAGAGTTGAGAAATTTCGACACCACGCGCTAACTGGTCCAGAATACGCTCGGCCATGACAAAGGTCTTCCCAGAACCAGCCGACGCTGAAACCAGGATATTTTGACCAGAAATGTAGATCGCTTCGATTTGCTCGGCTGTTTTCTTTTGTTCCTTGCTCGAATTTGCTTCTACTTCTTGCAGTTTTTGAATTTCTTCCTCAGTTAAAAAGGGAATAGGCTTCATCGATTCAACTCCTCTCTTATTTTTTCAAACCAAGCTTGCTTGAGTTTTTCTCCGACCAGACGCTTGCCGTCAGCCAAGTCTAACTTCTCTAGGAAACGGGATTGGCCCAAGTGGTAATTGGCTTCAAATCCTGTGATGGCTTGATGTTGCTGGACGTATGGGGCAATGCTTCTGCCATTTTCAGTATAAGGGTTAATGGCAAACTGCCCTGCCAAAATCTTCTCAGCCGCTTTCTTGTACAGATGGGCATTGTAGTCCAGTAGGAGCTGAAATTCCTCATCTGTCAGCTGATTTGCCTTGTTTTTGTTGTAAAATTCGCCCAAATGACTGCTTTCTTTTTCTAAAAAGAGGCCTTGGTATTTCATAGACTTGCTAGCTTCTGCTACTGCTCCAGCCAGACTTTTAACGGCCATCAGAGATTGGACTGGCTCGGCCATTTCCAAGTACATGGCACCAAAAAAGTTCTGCTCCCCTTCTCTTTTTAGGGCAGCTAGATAGGTTGGAAGTTGGGAATTGAGCCCATTAAAGAAATGAGGAAACTGGAACTGAGTTAGACTCGACTTGTAATCTACTACTCCTATCGCTCCATCAGCTTTCAAACGGTCAATGCGGTCAACCTTGCCTCGTACAAAGACACTGCGCCCATTATCCAATTGAATAAAGGCCTGCTCTTTTCCACCGAAATTCGCCTCTTCTTTGATGGTTTCGATAGCTGGATTGTGACGGAGAATGTGGCCAGTCGTCCGCGCCACATCAAGTAGAACTTCCTTGGTAAACTGGGCTTCCAAACTTTCCTGATAAATAGCCTCAAATTCGCGTTCTTGACTGGTTTCGTGGATCGCTTGTTCTAAACGTTGGTCAAAGGAATCTTCGTCAGGTAACTGCAAGGCCCGCTCAAAAATACGGTGCAAGAAATTCCCATGACTACGAGCATCTGGACGCAGGCGCAATTCCTCCTGTAAGCCTAGAACATAACGGAGGAAATAACTGTATTGGTTCCGGTAAAACTCCGTCAAACCAGAGGTGGACAGGTAAAACTCCTGATCAGTAGGATAGAGAGCTTGTATGGTGTCCTTAGCCAACTGCTTACTGCTTGGACTGGTTGGGAGGGCTAGATTTTCCAAACCTTGCTGGTCTAGTTTTTTACCCATTACACGCGCCAGAACCTTGACAAAGGTCAAATCTTGCTCACTATCATTCGTCTCGCCCTGCTGGTGATAGGCAACCAGACTGGACAAAAGACTGTGATATGAACCCATATCTTCCTTAGACAGCCCTTTGTGATTCATTTTCTTCTCTTTCCTGCTAAATCCAAAATGGACCAGCTCTTGAAGATAGGCAGATTCCTTACTTTCACTTTCATTAAAAAGGCTTGGAGCCGACAAGACCAACTGCTTACGAGCAGAATTGACCAAGGAAAGTATAGTGTAGCGATTTTTCTTGAGGTTTTCACTACTTGCAATCAGTAATTGCGCCCCCTCCACAGTCGCTTGATTTAGACTTTGTCTTTCTTCATCTGTCAATAGACTGGTGTTTTGCGCAATTTTTGGTAAATTGTCCTGAGTCAGCCCAATGGCATAGACAAAGTCAGCTGTAAGTGGCGCAATCAAATCATAGCTTTGCACCAGAACGGTGTCTACGGTTGCTGGAATGGTGCGATACTGAGATAGGCTCATCCCAGAATGAAGTAAAGCAAGGAAGTCCTCCAGACTAACTTGCGAACCAGCAAAAACAGTCGCAAATTGTTCTAAAACGTGACAGAAAGCCTTCCAAACTTCGGCTTGTCTTTCCTGTTCTACAGCTTCCATAGTGGCTGTCAAATTTTGCAGTTGCTTGGTTACTGCACCTTCTTTTAGAAAGACATTCCACTTTTGTAAGAGATTTTCAGCCTTCTGCTTTCGGCTGGCAAATAGGGTTTCAAGAGGGGCTAAAATACGCAGACGAAGAGCATTTAAACGCCCTAAATCAAATTTTCCATGATGGGATTTGGTGAAGGTTTGCTGAAAGGCTGGCAAGCCATTGATGCCAAGATAGCGGATATATTGCTCAAATGCATCAATATCTGCCTGACTAAGGTCGCTATACAAACCAGTTCTGAGAAGGTTAATCAAATCCTCCTGACGGAAACGGTAGCGTTTTAAAGACAAAATAGACTCGACAAACTGTGTCAAGGGATGATGGGCCATAGCTTCGCTTCTACCAAGATAAAAAGGAATCTGATACTGGTCAAAAATGGTTTTGAGAGATAACTGATAAGAAGCCACATCCCCCAAGAGAATACGAAAATGCTTGTAGCTCAGGTCTGTATTGGCATGTAATTTCTGACGAATGCTACGAGCTACCAACTCCAACTCTTCCTTTTGTGTCAAACAAGACCAGATTTGTAAATTTTCACGGTCTTTCTCATCGACATCTAAAGCGAGTTCTGAAAAGTCATAAGAAGACTCCAACAAACGAGAGGCCTTGTCAAAACTATCCATCTTCTCATGAGTTTGAGAACAGTCCTGAGCAGGTGTTTGGTATTTAGAGGCTAGATGATGGAGAAACTCAACACTGGCTTGGTAGAGATTACCCTCGCTAAAGGGACTGGTATAAGCTTTCTTACTAGCATAAGCCCCAATGACAATCTCAACACCCTTGCCGTGAAGTAAGTCCACAATCCGCTCTTCCTCGGCAGAAAAACGGGTAAATCCATCAATAACCAAGGCGATTTGATTAAAATCACTACTTACCTTGTTATTCTCAATAGCCTCAATCAATTGAGCCAACTGACTTCCCTGAGCCAACTGCCTCTGATTGAGATAAGCCGTTACCTTCTCAAAAATCAAGAGTAAATCTGCTCGCTTGTCTTCATCTGTCAAATTTTCCAAGTCCAAAAAACTCATCTGAGCAGTCGTCATCTCGTGATAAAGCTCAATCAACTGCTGGATAAATTGAGGATCCTGCTTAATCGCACCATAAACACGTAAGTCCTTGGGATCAAGTTCCGCAAGGCACTTATAAAAAGCCATCCCAAGACCGATAGCATCAAGACTAGTCTTAGCAGGCAAGTCATTCAAGACCAGGTAACGAGCCATTTGAGCAAAGCGCGTGACGGTAATCGCAAAAGAAGCCTGCTGGGACAAGCATTCCAGCACGGCGCGTTCTTTTTCAAAAGAAAGAGAGTTGGGGGCGATATAGAAAACTCGCTTGCCAGCAACAACTAGCTCTTCTGCCTCTCTGGTTAGGATTTCTGTCAAAGAAGTCCGAATATCAGTATAAAGTAATTTCATCTCAGCCTCGTTAGAATTTTTCATTACCTTTTATTATACCATTATTAGCCTCGTAAATCTGTTAAAATATTTAGGCCATCCTTTCTTTTCTTCATCATCTACTAAATCTTAAATACTCAGCTTTACTTGTATTAGATAGAATAAATCTGCCTACTGAAAATCACATAATAAAAAAGCCTCGGTGATAAGGCTTTGAGTTTTATGATTGTTCCTTAGGCCCAGAGTAGACTTCAATGTGTTGTCCTAGTACCTTGATGTCGACTGGTAGATTATCTGATTTATCGCCATCAACATCGGACTCTAATTCGATATCAGAAGAAATTTTAATAGTACGTGCCTTTATATATTCAATATTTTCATTCTCTACAAGATCTCCTTTTAACAAATCCGGAATCAAAGATAATTTAGAGAATATAGAAGCATCTTTCAAAATTAAAATATTTGCATATCCATCCTTGTTTTCTTCAAAGATTTTTTTATCGGCAAAATAATTTGTGAGAAGTACTAAAACATGACTTGCTTCCCCAAGGTAATTTCCATTTTCGGTTTCGACTTTAATGTTAAAGACTTGATCTGTCATGACAGACTTCATGGTATTAACTGCATAAGCCAAGATACCAAATTTCGTTTTATCTTCAATTTCAACATTATGAATGGCTTCAGGGAGAGACCCGATACTAAAGATATATCCAAAATAGTGACCATTTGCTTTTCCGATATCAATCTTATCAGTTAAATTGAAATCTAGCTCTTCAATAGCTCCGTCAATATCTTGATTGATTTCTAAAAGTTTTGTAATCAGGTTACCAGTACCACCTGGTATAATTCCCAGTTTAGGAATATAGTCCCTTTCAGCAATCCCTGAAATGACTTCATTGACTGTACCATCTCCACCAAAAACTAGGATTGATTCATATCTTTCTCTAGCAGCTTCTTCTGCGAAATTTGTCGCATCTTTGGCTTTTTGAGTAATTTTAGTTTCCACATCATCAAAATACTCTCTTGCTTTATTCTCCAACTTCTCTTTGTAATCTAAAGCTTTTTCTCCTCCAGAAGTCGGATTGATAATTAGCATTATTTTTTTCACTCTGTATTTTCTCCTTAAAATTGAAATAGAAAGGTTATTCTCGATGAAAATCAAAGCATAAACTAGGGAACTAGCCGTAGGCTACTTTGAGTCTGTATATTAGCCTGACGTGGTTTAAAAAGATTTTCTAAGAGTATTAACCTGACGACACATGACATTTTCGTGTATTGCTATTATACAATGAAATGTTAAAAAATAGAAATAAAATGCTTTTAATATCGATTTTTATCTCATATTAAAAAATGATCTATTTTTTAATAGTAGGTTATTCTTAATCATCCAAACTAGTCTCTCTCCTCCACACGATGGAATATAGTTTGTAGATATAATTGCTATTTTCTAGTTCCGGATAAAGATAAAACTCACTTGAAAGAATATTTTCCCCATATATAAGTCAGTCTTTGTCTGACTAGCTACTAGCAGATAGACGAGTTAATGTTTAGTGTCTATTTATGAAAATAAAAATACTTCAGAGGCAGGCACAGCTAAGCATAGCAAAAACTCAATTTTTAAGAGAATATGAAATAATACTCAATCAAAATCAAATAGCAAACTAAAAAGCTAGACACAGCTTGCTTAAAGCAGGGCTTTGAGGTTACAGCTCAAACTAACGGGTCAGCTCAAGACACTGTTTTGAATTTGTAGATTAGACTGACATGGTTTGAAGAAATTTTTGAATAAGATGAATATCTCTATAATAAAAGGCATATTATTAAGTGTTTTTGACACCTGATAACATGCACTTTTCTGATTTTAAAGATTTTGCCAGTTTTATTATCATTTAAGATAAGACATTTTCATTATGCTCTTCATCATCATCAACAAACTGTTCTTTTACCAAATCCTTGATATCACTTTTGATACTTTTGGTATCTATAATAGAATCTTCACCGAGTTGGTGAAATGTCGCTTTATCGCTAATAGTATATTCTTGTTCATCGTCATATTTTTTGGTTATCAATCGAATCATCTTTCGTCTTAAAGATTTTTCCCCTTTGATGTTTCCTCTTTCTTTTATCCATGCCACTGCTAAAATGACCAGCATTAGACAACCGACATAACCTAAAAGAGGATACATAATAGATACCAATTCTTTAAACCCCATAAAAGATAAACCATACCCTATAGCGACCGTAGCAATTAGAATAGGATAAAAGCGCTTAGGTTTGTTTGAAGAGAAACGTTTTGCCAAGGCATAAAATAAACTGAAAGCTGTATTAAAAATGAGTCCAAAAATAATTAGAGCATACAGTAAAGAAAATAGAGGGTGGATTTGCTCCGCAATTGTTAACATAGGGATATCAACAGTTGAAACAAGTTTTATATTGGCGTATAAAATACCAGTTGCTACGGTAATAATCAAACTAACTACAAGTCCACCTAAGAGACCACTTTTTTCCGCAACACCAATTCTCATGACAGAACCTCCTAAGACAAATGCCATGGATACACCAGTCATAACAGTTAGTGCGAAATAATTTAGTAAAGAAACCCAGACATTGGGCATCGGAGAAGAAAGTGTAGCTGTGATTGCTTCTAATTCTTCAAAATCAAAACTTCTCCCTACGAACGTATGAACTGCCATAATGATAATCATGACAAAGACCAAAGGAGTAAATATCCCAAGAACGCTGGTAATCTTTTCAAAATTAAGAAAACTGACAATAATGACTAAGATAGCACAAATCAATCCTCCCAACCAAAATGGCAAACCAAATTGTTGGTTAAGGTTTGAACCAGCCCCTGCAATCATAACAAAACCAATTACAAAACAAGAAACAATTAAAGCAAAATCAAGAATCTTATTAGTAATAGGCCCGGCAATTTGGGAAAGAACTTCAAAATGATCATTTGAACGGAAATAGCTTCCTAAGGTAATGATAATTTTACCAAAAATAATACTTATGATTCCAAGAACAATCGTTCCAATGATACCCCATTTACCAAAACTAACAAAGTATTGCATTAAATCTTGGCCTGAAGATAATCCAGCACCAATAACAACACCGACATAAGCTAATGCTATATTTAAAATACGTTTTAACACTATTTTCTCCTAACCGTTATCACTACAATAAATGACTGCTTATTTAGTATACTATATTCTTATATTGTTGTCAAAAATATAAGTATTAGAACCTTGTACATAGAAATATTTCTGCACGATATAGTAAGATAACACAAAGACTAGTCAGCTACTAATCAAACTTTATCCTCCTCAATTGTTTGGAGATATTGGCTGCTCCTACGCCAGACAAGTATCACAAAGATAGCAAGACATTAGACATACATACAACATTCAACCGATACATTCCAGATGATGACGGCACTAAGACTTTTGCAAACTTTCGAACTACCTACTTAAAATTGAGATACTAGACAAAATGATTGAACTAAATCGTCTAAGCGAAACAACCGATAAGAATTGGCATAAAAGCGACCGCATCTTTGTCACAAACACCGGTAAGCCAATCCATAGTTCCATTCTAAGCAAATCTCTCCAGCGAGCAAACGAACGCCTAAAAAAGCAATTCCCAAACGTCTGTCCCCTCACATTTTCAGACATACTACCATCAGCATTTTAGCAGAAAATAAAATCCCTCTAAAAACAATCATGGACAGAGTTGGTCATTCTGATTCTGAGGTCACTACTTCCATCTACACCCACGTCACAAAGAACATGAAAGATGAAGCAATCAATGTACTGGATAAAGTTATGAAAAAGATTTTTTAAAAAGTTTTGCCCCTTTTTTGCCCCCTAAATACAAAAATAGCCCTTCGGATAAAATCCGAGGGGCTAGAAACGTTGTTAAATCAACGGCCGAACTTTTGAATTTCAAGGTTCGGGATAAAATAGTTCACTGAACTATTTTATTTTTTAAGGTTGTAGAATGATTTCAATCCACGGTATTCAGCTACTTCACCAAGTTGGTCTTCGATGCGAAGCAATTGGTTGTATTTAGCGATACGGTCTGTACGTGAAAGTGAACCAGTCTTGATTTGTCCTGCGTTAGTTGCAACTGCGATGTCAGCGATTGTTGAATCTTCAGTTTCACCTGAACGGTGTGATACAACGGCAGTGTAACCAGCTTCTTTAGCCATTTCGATAGCATCAAATGTTTCAGTAAGAGTACCGATTTGGTTAACTTTGATAAGGATTGAGTTAGCAGCACCTTCTGCAATACCTTTTTCAAGGTAAGAAGTGTTTGTTACGAAGAAGTCGTCACCAACCAATTGAACTTTACCACCAAGACGTTCAGTAAGAGCTTTCCAACCGTCCCAGTCGTTTTCATCCATACCATCTTCAATAGTGATGATTGGGTATTTGTTTACCAATTCTTCAAGGTAGTCAATTTGTTCTGCAGCAGTACGTACAGCAGCGCCTTCACCTTCAAATTTAGTGTAGTCGTAAACTTTACGTTCTTTATCGTAGAATTCTGATGAAGCACAGTCAAATCCGATAAATACGTCTTTACCTGGAACATATCCAGCAGCTTCGATAGCAGCAAGGATAGTTTCAACACCGTCTTCAGTTCCTTCGAAACGAGGAGCGAATCCACCTTCGTCACCTACGGCTGTTTCCAAACCACGAGATTTAAGGATTTTCTTAAGAGCGTGGAAGATTTCAGCACCCCAACGAAGAGCTTCTTTGAATGATGGCGCACCAGCAGGTACGATCATGAATTCTTGGAAAGCGATTGGAGCGTCAGAGTGAGAACCACCGTTGATGATGTTCATCATTGGAGTTGGAAGAACTTTAGTGTTGAATCCACCAAGGTAGCTGTAAAGTGGGATTTCAAGGTAGTCAGCAGCAGCACGAGCTACAGCGATAGACACACCAAGGATTGCGTTAGCACCCAATTTACCTTTGTTAGGAGTACCGTCAAGTGCGATCATAGCACGGTCGATAGCTTGTTGATCACGTACATCGTAGCCGATGATAGCTTCAGCAATGATGTTGTTTACGTTGTCAACAGCTTTTTGTGTACCAAGACCACCGTAACGAGATTTGTCACCGTCGCGAAGTTCAACTGCTTCGTGTTCACCAGTAGAAGCTCCTGATGGAACCATACCACGTCCGAAAGCACCTGATTCAGTGTAAACTTCTACTTCAAGTGTTGGGTTACCGCGTGAGTCTAGGACTTCGCGAGCGTAAACATCAGTAATAATTGACATTTTTTACTCTCCTTATGAGTTAAATTTTTTACACCTCTATAATACCTTAAAACCCCTCCTTTTTCAAGAAAAAACGTTATCTTTGTGCAAATTTTCCTTAACTTTATAAAGTAATCGCTTTCTTTTGTCTGTTTTATTCTAACTTTTATGATATACTGTTTTCATGACAGATTTATCAAAACAATTACTTGAAAAAGCTCATGGTGGGCCTAAATTAAATCCAGATGAGCAAAGACGATATCTTGGTACTTTTGAGGAAAGAGTTCTTGGATATGCAGATATTGATACGGCAAATAGCTCTCAATTAGAAAATGGATTTTTATCTATTTTAGAAGACCTTCAGGAAAAGGCTGAGCCACTATTTGTGAAGATTTCACCAATTATCGAATTTGACAAGCAAGTTTTCTACTTGAAAGAAGCCAAAGAAACCAATAGTCAAGCTACTATAGTATCTGAAGAACATACTTCTTCTCCTTTCGGTTTGGTTATTCACACCAATGCACCAGTGCAAGTAGAAGAAAAAGACCTTCGACTTGCTTTTCCAAAACTTTGGGAAGGTAAAAAGGAAGAACCTGCCAAAACATCCATCTGGAAGAAATGGTTTGGCTAAATCTTAGGCATCTTTAATAAATGTCCAATATTGGTGGCCGTATGCTCCAAATAGAGACTGGCATTTTTCAAACTATCTTCTAGTGGTTCACTTTTCTCCAAAATAGAAAAGGTAGCTTGGATATTTTCAAATGGTAGGGAAGGTAAATCTTCAGAGAGACTACCGCAAATAGCAATAACAGGAACTCCGACAGGGGTTCTTTTTGCAACACCTATAGGCGCTTTCCCTGCTAAACTTTGACGATCTAGTCTTCCTTCACCAACGATAACCAAATCAGCATCTGAAACTTTCTTATCAAAGTCAATCAAGTCTAGGCAGGTGTCAATTCCAGATACGATACTTGCCTGAGCAAAGGCACACAAACCGCCAGCAATGCCTCCACCAGCTCCTGCTCCTTTCAGTTCCAATGTTGTAGGGGAGACTTTTTCATAAAAATCTTGTATTGCCTGATCTACTGCCTCAAACATAGTAGGGTCTAGGCCTTTTTGCTTTCCAAAAGTGTAGGTCGCACCTTTGTGTCCACATAAGGGACTCACGACATCTGCTAAAATACGAATGTGAACATCTTCAGGAATTTTATAGCAATTTTCTGTTGAAACAGAAGCTAATTTTAGTAAGGATTGACCGCAAGCCGGCAAGACATTTCCATCCCTATCATAAAATAGATAACCTAAACCCGCAGCGATCCCCAGTCCTCCGTCATTACTGGCCGTGCCACCAACACCGATATAGATATCTTTAATCCCTTGAGCAATGAGATGACGAATCAACTCTCCAATACCACAAGTTTGGATTTGAAGTGGATTTCGTTTCTCTATCGGAATTTTTCCAAGGCCAACCAAATCAGCTACTTCAAATAGTGCCAGTTCCCCTTTTTGAAAATAGTGCATGGCTTCTTTTTGTCCAAAAGGGCCTGTCACTTGGATCCATTTTTCTTCAAGGTTAATAGAATGCCGAATAGCATCAACAGTACCTTCTCCACCATCACCAACAGGGCAGAGGAGACAGTCTACATCTGCTATTGATTGTTGGAAGCCTCTTTTAATAGCTTCAGCAACTTTCTGTGCGCTTAAGCTTTCTTTAAACGAATCTGGCGCAATTACAATCTTCATATTTTCCCTCGTTCTAAACAGTCAATCAAAGGAAGAACTTCTAAAAAATCCCTCTTGTCAACATGATGTGGTATTTCTTTTTTCAGCACTTCTTTAGCACAAAAAGCAATTCCCAGTCCTGCTGATTTCAACATCAATAGATCATTGGCCCCATCACCGATTGCAACTGTTCTTTCTTTAGGGAGTTTGAGTTCCTTTCTCCATTGTTCCAGAGTTGCTTTTTTGAGTTCAGGGCTTATAATTGCTCCAACTAATTTTCCTGTTAGAAGACCGTCTTTAACTTCAAGTTGGTTGGCAGAGAAATAGGTAATGCCAAGGGATTTAGCTAATCTCTCAACTATTGGTGTAAATCCACCGGACACCAAACCAACTAGGATGCCATTCTTTTGGAGAATAGAAATGAATTCATGTGCATTTGGCGTTAAATGAATAGAGTTAAAAACTTTCTCAAAGACCGAAACAGGAAGACCTTTTAATAAAGCAACTCTTTTTCGTAAACTGCTTTCAAAGTCCAACTCTCCTCGCATTGCCCGACTTGTAATCTGCGAAATTTCCTCCTCACGATCTACCTCTCTTCCCAACAAATCAATCACTTCCTCTAGGATTAAGGTCCCATCAACATCCATGACACACAAGCCTTTTACTTGAGACATCAGTTCTCCTCTCTAGATAGCCTAAAAATCGTATGAAGTCATCATACGATTTTATCTATTAGTTAATTAAACTATGGTATAAGTCAAGGTATGATTTGCAGGCTGTATCCCATGAGAAATCACACTCCATAGCTTGTTTTTGTAAGTTTCTCCAAACGTCAGGATGGTTTCTGTACAAGTCCAATGCTGTTTGGAAAGTCCAATTTAACCAATAAGGAGATAGATTATCAAAGCTAAAACCAGTACCGCTTCCTTCGATTGGATTGAAAGCGCGGACAGTATCTCGCAAACCACCAACTTCATGAACCAATGGCAAGGTTCCATAACGCATAGCCATCATTTGAGACAAACCACACGGTTCAAAACGACTCGGCATGAGGAAGAGGTCACAAGCAGCGTAGATTTCTTGAGCAAGTTGGACATCAAAAGTAATATTTGCTGATAGCTTGTCAGGATAAACTTGAGCAAACCATGAGAAAGAGTGCTCAAAGGCAGGATCGCCTGTTCCTAAAAGAACTATTTGAACATCTTCCTGTAAGAAGCGATGCAAACTTTCGACTACGACATCAAAACCTTTTTGACGTGTCAAACGAGAAACAATTCCCACCAGTGGAACGTCAGCTCTAACTGGCAAGCCAACTCTTTCTTGTAATTTTGCCTTGTTTTGGGCTTTCCCAGACAAATCTTCCTGATTAAAATGATAGTCTAAAAGAGCATCCGTCTGAGGATTATAAAGGTCAGCATCAATCCCGTTCACGATACCAGATACCTTGCCAGACTCCATTCGAAGAATCTGATCCAAGTTACATCCGAACTGACTGGTCATAATTTCATGAGCATAACTAGGTGAAACGGTTGAAACACGGTCAGCATAAAGAATACCAGCCTTCATCCAGTTCAGACAGTTGTTCCATCGAAGGGTACCATCAGCGTAACGTTCAAAGCCAACTCCAAACAAATCCCATAACATTCCTTCTGAAAATTGTCCTTGGAATTCCAAATTATGAATAGTTAAAACAGTTTTAATTCCTTGATAGGCTTGAATCCAACGGTATTTTTCCTTTAACAAGAAAGGAATCATGGCTGTATGGTAGTCATGAGCATGGAGAAGATCAGGAATAAAGTCAATCCTTTCCATAGCCTCAATAGCAGCCAGTTGGAAAAAGGCAAAGCGTTCTCCGTCATCAAAATCACCGTAAACATGACCACGGAAGAAATAATATTGGCTGTCAATAAAGTAGAAGGTTACACCGTTTAAGACGGTTTTCTTAATCCCACAGTACTGTCTGCGCCAACCGACGCTCACCTCAAAATGAAGAACATCTTCAATTTGATTTCCAAATTTAGCCTCTACCATGTCATAGTAGGGTAAAATCACTGCAACTTCGTGCCCAGCTTTTACCAGTGATTTAGGAAGAGCGCCAATGACGTCTCCCAAACCACCTGTTTTTGAAAAGGGTGCACCCTCTGCTGCTACAAATAAAATTTTCATGAATGAATATCCTCTGTTACTTTGCTACCTTTCTTAACGACAACTGGATGTTCTGCCGTTCCTCGAATCACAACACCAGGCTCAACTTCAACACCCTTGTCCAAGATAGCATATTCGACCTGAGCTCCTTCTCCAATAACAACACGAGGGAAGAGTAGGCTATCTTTAACCAAGCTATCCTTGTGAACATGAATATTACGTGATAGAACAGAATTAGCCACTTGACCTTCAATGATACTACCAGAAGCAAACTGAGAAGTACTTACCTTAGATGTATTGGCATAGTAAGTTGGCTCTTCGTTTTTGACCTTTGTATAAATCTTTTGGTTTGGTGAGAAAAGAGAATAGAATTTTTGCGATTCAAGCATATCAATATTTGCTTGATAATAAGACTCTACAGAGTGAATATTTGCCAGATAACCTGTGTACTCGTAGGCAAAAGCTCCTTCTTTTGCAGCCAAATCCCGTAAAACATAGCGCAATTTCTCTGGATGTTCTTTTTTAGCTTCTTCTTCCAAGCGTTCAATCAACCACGGTGTATCAACGACAAAGATATCCGTGGACATGTTGAACGTTTCATCTGTTGACTTGCTATCAAAGAGTTTATGAGAACGAACATGGTCTGTTTCATCCACTTCCAAGATTGCGTTTACTTCTGAAACATCTTTCTTAGCTAGTTTTTTATAAACTACAGTGATAGGCCCTTTTGTTGTACTATGTAGGTGGAAAACTTGGTTCAAATCAATGTTAATCAAGACATCGCAGTTGAGGGCAACCGTTTGGTTTGAGCCAGAGCGTTTTAAATAAGTGAGCAACTGTTGGTAATATTCTTTTCCAACTGTACTACTTTCCACACGGGTATTGTAAATTCCTAGGTAGTAATGGCTAAGAAGGGTTGATAAGCCCCACTCGCGTCCTGAACGAATATGGTCAAAGACTGAGCTGATATTATCCTGCTGGAAAATACCAAAGACGCTGCGAACACCAGCATTGGCAAGACTTGAGAGCGGGAAGTCAATCAAACGATATTTCCCACCAAATGGCAAACTTGCTACTGGACGGTGGTCCGTCAATGTCGACATATCATGAAAACCAACTGTATTTCCTAAAATGGCAGAATATTTATCAATCTTCATCTGTTGCTACCCCCACTACTTCATCATATCCTACAACTTGTACTTCATCTGTTCCATCAATTTCGACACCGTCAGAAATAATCGCACCTTCACCAATAATGGCACGTTTAATCTTAGCTCCTTGACCAATGATAGCTCCACTCATGATAACTGAATCAACAACTTCCGCTCCTTCGCGAACTTGCGCGCCTGTTGAAAGGATAGAATGTTTAACAGTTCCATCGACAAAACAGCCATCGACAACCAAGGAATCTTCCACATCAGCATTTGCACCAAGGAAGTTTGGTGGTGAAATCAAGTTTCTTGAGTAAATCTTCCATTGACGGTTACGACTATCCAAGGCATTCTCTGGAGAAATGTACTCCATGTTGGCTTCCCAAAGTGACTCAATCGTACCAACATCTTTCCAATAACCACTAAATTCGTAAGCATAAACACTTTCACCTGACTCAAGGTAATTCGGAATGACATTTTTACCAAAGTCTGACATATCTACATTGCTCTTTTCAGCAGCGACTAACATATTACGAAGGCGTTGCCAATCAAAAATGTAGATTCCCATAGAAGCTTTTGTAGATTTAGGTTGAGCTGGTTTTTCTTCAAATTCAACAATACGATTGTTAGCATCTGTGTTCATGATACCAAAACGGCTTGCTTCTTTAAGAGAGACGTCTAAAACTGCTACTGTCAAGCTGGCATTATTATCCTTGTGAGACTGGAGCATATCATCATAGTCCATTTTGTAGATGTGGTCCCCAGATAAAATCAAGACATACTCAGGATTGACACTGTCGATATAGTCGATATTTTGGTAAATAGCGTGACTAGTCCCTTCGAACCAACGATTTCCTTCACTGGCAGAATAAGGTTGAAGAATAGAGACACCAGAATTGATACCATCTAGTCCCCAGCTTGAACCATTCCCTATATGGTTGTTGAGAGCAAGAGGTTGATACTGTGTAATGACCCCAACATTATGAATCCCTGAGTTGGCACAGTTTGATAGGGCAAAGTCAATGATACGGTAGCGCCCACCAAATTGCACAGCTGGTTTTGCGATGCTTTGAGTGAGTTTACCGAGACGAGTTCCTTGCCCACCAGCAAGAATCAAAGCTAACATTTCATTCTTCATTTTCTACTCCTTTTTGGTTTTTACTTGTGACGGTTTTAGTAGGTTTCAAGCGGCGTTTGATTTTCCATACACTAGCTCCCATAGCCGGTAGGGTAAAGGTTAAGGTCTGCTCATAATCTTTCCATAATCCTTCTTGCGTTTGAACAGTTTGATTATGTTCTTTCCAAACGCCTCCCCACTCTTCCAACTCAGTATTCCATACTTCTTCGTAAATTCCTGCAACGGGTAGTCCGATTGTAAAATCTTTCCGTTCAACAGGTGCCATATTAAAGACGCAGACTAGCATGTCGCCCTTCTTACCCTTACGGATGAAGGAAAGAACACTCTGGTCTCGATTATCCGCATCGATGATTTCAATGCCATCATAGCTGGTATCAATTTCCCACAGACAGCGGTTGTCTTTGTAAAACTGGTTTAGCTGAGAAGTGAAATACTTCATCTTAGCATTCATTGGGTCTTCTAGGTTAGACCATTCTAGTTGTTCTTCAGATTTCCATTCTAGGAATTGACCGTATTCGCTACCCATGAAGAGCAATTTCTTACCAGGGTGACAAATTTGGTAAGTGTAGAGATTGCGTAAGCCTGCGAATTGATTGTAACGATCTCCCCACATCTTATGCATCATACTCTTCTTACCATGAACCACTTCATCGTGCGAGAATGGCAAGAGATAGTTTTCATTGAAAACATACATAAAGCTGAAAGTCACCAAATTAAAGTCATATTTACGATAAATCGGATCTTCTTCGTAGAAACGGAGGATATCATTCATCCAGCCCATATTCCATTTGTAGTCAAATCCTAGACCACCTAGCTCTTTCGTCCCCGTAATCTTGGTTGCAGACGAACTTTCTTCTGCAATCATCATCACATCTGGATATTCTAACTTAATAATCTCATTCAAGCGTTGAAGGAAATAATAACCTTCATAGTTGAGATTTCCCCCATCTTTATTAGGTGTCCATGGAGCATCATCATAGTCTAAATAAAGCATATTGCTAACTGCATCCACACGAATACCATCCAAATGATAGACATCAATCCAATGCTTAATACAAGAAATCAAGAAGGACTGAACTTCATTTTTTCCAAGGTCAAAATTAAGGGCACCCCAACCATAGTTATGAGCCTTATTATGGTCTTGGTATTCAAAAGTCGGTGTCCCATCATAATAGGCTAAGGCATCATCGTTGATGGTAAAGTGACCAGGTACCCAGTCTACGATAACCCCAATATTATGGATATGACACTCCTCGACAAAATCTTGAAACTCCTCTGGTCGGCCATAAGCATGCTCTAAAGCGAAGTACCCCATGAGCTGATAACCCCAACTCAAACCGAGAGGGTGGGACATCAAAGGCATAAACTCAATATGAGTATAGTTCATCTCAACTAGGTAAGGGATAAGTTCATCCTTGAGCTGGGCAAAACTATAGGGACTACCATCAGGATTTCTTTTCCATGAGCCAGCGTGAACTTCATAGATATTGACAGGACGTTCAGCAAAGCCCCAACGTTTTCTTCGTGCCAGCCAAAGTCCATCCTTCCATTTCTTTTCTGGAAGCTCTGTTACGATTGCCCCTGTTCCTGGACGCGCCTCATATCTGACAGCAAAAGGGTCAATCTTCATCAGTTGATGACCATTTTGACGTGTGACATGATATTTGTAAATATGCCCTTCTTGAGCCATGTTGGTAAAGACTTCCCAGACCCCAAAGTCATTTCTTACCATTGGAATCTGACCCTCAATCCAGTTGGTAAAATCCCCCACCAAGTGGACAGCCTGAGCATTGGGAGCCCATACACGAAATGTATAACCATACTCTCCATTTAGCTCTTCCCTATGTGCTCCTAGATAATGCTGAAGGTGAAAATTTTCTCCTGTCATAAAGGTGCGCAAAGCTTCTCTTTTATCCATAATACCTCCCCTTTTCTGTAAGCGTTTTCTATGTTTTTATTATACTACCTTTTTAGAGAAGATTCAAGTAAATTACTATACTTCTTTAAAATTATTTTGAAAATCTACAAAAAGTTCACTTTCTCGTTCAATTGTAAAGCAATATTTTTTCAAAAAAATGTGAAAACGCCTTTCTTTTCTCTACTATAATACCAAAAAGTTCGTATTTTTGCTACCAATATTATTTTTTTATAGCAAAAAATAAAACCAGGAAAATAATTTCCTGATTTTACACGTTTGATGAAAGTATTTATCAAATTTTCTATACAAGTGAGTTGTCAGCTAAGTTCTTTCTATTCGTTCACTTCCAATGATGTGTTAGAATAGCGAGATAGATGGTCTTTATAAAACACTCAAGACGGCTAGACTAATATCATCTAAAACATTATCTTCTTTTGAACGACTATTAGTTACCAACATAGCTAAATTTCCTGCATTTTCAAATTGATAGGGTTCTGATTTAGCATTCACAACCACCAAGAGGTGTTCTTTCCCATGAACTTCATAGATAAGGCAGCCGCTATGTTCAATCGCGGAATGCACAAAGACATGATGGTAAATTTCATCATAGCTAGAGTAAGAAAAGGCACCAGTTTTTGTCTTCAATCGGATGACTTGACGAATAAATTCAATACTGTCTTGACGCTCATTGATCAAATCCCAGTTGACTTGGTTCACACTGTCAGGAGCATTATAGCTATTCATCGCACGCTCTCTATCATCATGTGTCAACTCACCATTCTCACCAGTCGCAACCAGTTTGGTACGACCAAATTCTTGACCGATTTCCATAAAGGCCATCCCCTGCATGAGTAGATTCATGGCTGTGGCTGTCTCAACCTTGCGCATGATTTGTTCTGAACTTTGGTCTGGATGAAGGGTTGCCAATAAATCGTGAAGATTGTAATTGTCATGGGCTTCCACATAGTTAAGCACCTGATTGGGATGTGTATAGGTTCCTAATTCACGACTTCCTAGGATTGCTTTAGCTAGAATTGGCTCTGTCGCAGCACCACTGACAAAACCTGACTTGATAGCACCGTAAACTTCTCCACCTTTGACAGCATCACGCTGATTGTCATTAAAGAAACCAATATTTGGCATTTCGTAGGCGTTGTCTTTCTTAGCCTTATCATAAGGGGCAAGGCCTGTTCCCATATCCCATCCTTCTCCATAGAGGATAATGTTAGGGTCGATTTCATCCAAGCTCTGACGAATCATCTGCATGGTCTTGACATCATGAATCCCCATCAAGTCAAAACGGAAGCCGTCAATATTGTATTCCTGCACCCAGTATAGAAGAGAATCAATCATATACTTGCGGAACATTTCGTGTTCACTGGCTGTTTCATTTCCAACACCCGTTCCATTCTGGAAGGTACCGTCTGGATTCATACGATAATAGTAATCAGGGACTGTTGTTTGGAAAGGTGCATCAACAACTGAGAAGGTATGGTTATAGACCACATCCATAATAACACCAATACCCGCATCGTGGTAAGCTTGAACCATGGTCTTCAAATCACGAATGACCTGAGCTGGATCCTCTGGATTAGTTGAAAAACTAGTTTCTGGCGCGTTATAGTTTTGTGGGTCATAACCCCAGTTGTAGGTTACATTCCCGTCCTCATCGTATTCTTTGTGACGGTCTGCAATTGGTTGCAACTGAACATAATTGTAGCCCAACTTCTTGATGTGATCAAAAGCAGTTGACTGATCGTACTGGTTAACCGTTCCAGTCTGAGCAGCACCCAAGAACGTTCCTCGAAGATGTTCATCCACACCTGAGGTCGGTGATTGGGTCAAATCACGAATATGCATTTCACAAATAACTGCCTTACATGGATTTTCCAAACGCCAAGCAGCATCAGAACCATGCTTGACCTCGAAATTTTCAACCTGCTTTTCTGCATGGTTCAGAATAGCAGAACGTTTGCCATCAGGACTGGTCGCAATGGTGTAAGGATCGCGTGTCAGTGTTTGGTGGTGGGGGAATTGGACTTGATACTGATAAGCCTTACCAGTCAAATCTTCCTCAACATCCAAACTCCAAACACCAATAGTATTGTCCTTATGGTTATAAGAGTAGCGATTGCCTCTCTCCATATCAAAAGTCTTCCAAACAGGTGCATCATTAGTAGCTGATTCATAAACCACAACCTGCACTGCTGTCGCTGTTGGTGACCAAAGGGAAAAATGAGCCTGATTGTCCTCTACACGGCAACCCAACTCCCCTTGGTAACCCCAATGATGGTCAAAACTAGCACTGTTAATGGCCTTATCAAAGGCAAAAGGATTTTGATTTTTATAGAAAGGACTGGCAATAGCAGGATTTTCAGAGTAATAAATACGATCATCCCCTTCCAAAATCCAGACCTCCGTTAAGAGAGGATAGTGATTAAAACGGATAGCATATTCTTTACTGGTTTGGCCAGTATGAACCACAAAATTCAAGCTTTCTAGGGCATGAACGCTTGGGTGTTCAAAACTAAATAAAGCACCAAAATAATCTTCTTGGTAAGTTAGTAAATCAATTCGGTGGTCATGGCTTTTTACAAAAGAGCAAGTGTCATATTCACCATTCTTGCGATGGTAATGAATGCGCATAGGGTAGGTATACATTTTTATTTTTCCTTTTTATTTTTAATTTATTTCTGTTTCACTAATAAATTCTTGATCAATCTCGTCTCGATTGACAAAAAATTCGATGTGATGATGGCAGACTTGAAGTTCAACTGGGGTATCTCCTCCATATTCCCCATCTAGGTTCAGCATAAATGGTTCTTGGTCATCTAAAACCTCTAAACGTAGTTTGCTCGTTTTAAGGTATTCAATATTGACATCTGAGACATGCTGACCACCATTGATTGCCTGTATCAATAAGCCCAACATATCAAATAACTTGTCTGTCTTGACCAAAATCAGAGTAAAATTGCCATCGTCTAACTTGGTGTCAGGGGCTAACTGCTCAAACCCTCCAATGGAATTGGTCAAGGCAACAAAAATCAAGGACACATCACCTTCAAAAATCCCCTGATCATGGGTGATTCTCACTGGACGAACCTTGGTCTGAGGGAACATTTCAATACCTTTTGCCACATAGGCAAAATAACCCAGACGCGTTTTGACTTCACTTGGAACACTGTAGGTCAATTCTGTTAGAGTACCCGCAGCAGCAATATTGATAAAATATTTATCCTCAAAAGCACGACCGATATCCATATGAATGGTTTCATTTTTAGCGATAATCTGAGCAGCTGCAACAGGATCCCCTATTGGAATTTTTAGGGCACGCGCATAATCATTAGTCGTCCCTGTTGGGATGATGGCAAGCCGAGGTCTCTTATCGAGCGAGGCAATCCCATTAACTACCTCATTGATTGTCCCATCACCACCTGCAGCAATAATCAAAGCAAAACCAGCTTTGGCTGCTCTCTTAGCTTCTTTTTGTGCTGAAAGAGGTTCTGGAGTCGTTTGAAAGGCACTGGTTTCATAGCCGATGTCTTCCAAAACATCCAGCACTTCTGCTATATTTTTCTTGATAATTTCCTGCCCTGAGGTTGGGTTATAAATTAAACGCGCACGTTTTCTTTCTTCTGTCATTGTTACAGACTTTCTAGCCAAGCTTCATCTCGAACCTGGATACCAAGTTCTTGTGCTTTTTGAAGTTTACTTCCAGCATCTGCGCCTGCCACGACGAGGTCGGTCTTTTTAGAAACACTGCCTGTTACCTTAGCACCTAGACTTTCGAGTTTACTTTTAGCTTCTGAGCGCTTGAGCCGTTCCAATTTTCCAGTCAATACCACGGTCAAACCTGACAAGGCTGCGTCTGCTACTACCGTCTGTCCTTTATAGTCCAGATTGACTCCAGTTTCTTTCAATTCTCTTAGGAGAATTTCAGATCCCTCAGTCGCAAAATAAGTCTGAAGACTCTTGGCAATCACGCCACCCAAACTTTCAATACTAGCCACTTCATCTGGATCTGCCTGAGCCAGATTTTCAATTGAGTGGAAATGTTGAAGTAAGAGCTGGCTGGCTTTACTTCCGACATGGCGAATGCCTAGACCAAACAAGAGTTTCTCGGCAGAATTTTCCTTAGATGCTTGGATAGCCTGATAAAGTTTACCAGCAGACTTTTCCTTAACCCCCTCTAAAAGGAGAAAATCTTCCTCTTTCAAACGATAAATATCCGCCACGTCCTTAACCAAATTGGCAGCAAAGAGTTTTTCAACTACTGATGGACCAAGGCCTGTAATATTCATGGCATCTCGAGAGGCAAAGTGGATCAAACCTTCCATGATTTGGGCAGGACAACGTGGATTGATACAACGGAGAGCCACTTCATCTTCAAAGTGCAACAAGTCAGAGTTACAACTTGGGCAGTTTGTAGGGATATCTAGTTTTTCTTCAGAAACCCGCTTGGACTCTACCACTCGTAAAACAGCAGGGATGATGTCACCAGCCTTATAGACGATAACCGTGTCGGCTTTTCGGATATCTTTTTCAGCAATATAATCTACATTGTGCAGGGTCGCACGGCTAACAGTCGTACCGGCAAGTTGTACTGGTGTTAGATTCGCAGTTGGGGTTACAACACCCGTACGGCCAACTGTCCAGTCAACTGACAAGAGTTGAGCTTCTTTTTCCTCAGCAGGAAACTTGTAGGCTACTGCCCACTTTGGAGCCTTGACGGTAAAACCGAGTTCTTCTTGGTTTGCTAGGTCATTGACCTTGATCACCACCCCATCGATATCATAGGGAAGATTGTCCCGTTCCTCTCCTACTTCTTGGATAAAATTCCAAATCTCATCCATGCTTTCAGCCAGAATTCGTTTAGAATTGACTACAAAACCAAGTTGTTCTAGGTGCTTCAAAACCTTTTCTTGGCTGTCGCGAGTTGAAGGGCTGGCTTCTTGATAGAGGAAAGTGGCAAGATTGCGCTTGGCAACTACTGCTGTATCCAGCTGACGCAAGGTTCCTGCTGCCGCATTACGAGGATTGGCAAATTCAGGCTCTCCATTTTCTTGGCGAGCTTGATTAACCTGGTCAAAAGAAGCGCGTGGCATGTAACATTCCCCACGAACTGTGATATTTAGCTCTTCTGGCAAAGTCAAAGGAATGTCCTTAACACGCTTAAGGTTTTCAGTGATGTTCTCCCCAACAGAACCATCTCCACGCGTTGCACCTGCAACTAAAATCCCCTTTTCATAAGTCAGCGAGATAGACAAGCCATCTATTTTCAGCTCACAAATATAGGTTGGATGAGCCACTTCCTTACGAACACGCGCATCAAAAGCTTCAAGCTCCTCACGTGAAAAAGCATCCTGCAAACTATAAAGAGGATACTGATGACTGTATTTTTCAAAACCATCTAAGACTTTGCCACCAACACGATGGGTCGGACTGTCTGCTAACACTTGATCTGGATAGGCAGTTTCTAACTCAACCAACTCACGGTAAAGGCGGTCATATTCACTATCTGAAACCGAGGGATTGTCGCTGGTATAGTACTCAGTCGCATAGCGATTGAGCAAGGCGACTAACTCATTCATTCTTTTATTCATAAGACCATTTTACCATAAACTAAGCCCTCCTCACAAACGAGAAGGGCGGAAAAAACACTTAGTTTGAAATTATTTTTGAAACTCAATCAGCCTTATATCAATTTTTCAAAATGAGTTCGAACATAAATAAACGATATACAAGACAAGATGATAACACCACTTCCAATTATCAGGAAAGAAGAGAGATGGACACTTGGCAGGACTGTCATAAATCCTTTTGCAATAGGCATAAATAGAATAGCTAAGGTAAAAATTGTACTCAGTACTCTCCCAAGAAATTCGCTCTCAACCTTGGTTTGTACTTGAGTAAAAAAGTGAATATTAAAAATCGTCATAAACAATTCACAAACTAAATTTCCAGAAAAGGAAAGCAAATTTGGAAGTGATAATCCCATCATAAAAACTCCGACACCTGTCAAAGCCAGTAAAATCAAAAGATTATAAACATTAGCTTTAATTTTACTAGCTAGAAGAGCCCCAATGATGGAACCAATAGCCCCCATAGTTAAAATACTTGCATAGGCTCCTTCTGACCCGTAAAGCTGATTCGAAAAGGGAAGTAGAAATTCAAAAGCGGCAAAAAAGAAATTAACGCTGGAAGCTACCAGCAAAAGGAAGAAAATTTCTTGCTGATGCCAGATATAGTGTAACCCATCCTTGATATCTACAAAAATATCTCTCCCAGTAAAAGCCTTTTTCTCTTGAACTTTTGCTTCCTCTTTTGGAAGGAAAGCCACTAGAACAAAAGCAATAAAAAAAGTCAGCGAGTCTAGCAGTAGTGTCATATGGAGACTTGCAAACTGTAAAACAAGGAAGGAAAGAACAGGAGAGCTAACACCTACAACCTGCAAAACCAGCTCTAAGCGAGAGTTATAGATCACAATCTCATCTTTCTCCACCACTTCAGTTATGATAGCTTTATTGGCTGTACGAGAAAAGGCAAAAGCAATAGCCTGCACAATATTGGCAAAAATCAAAGCGCCAATCATCCAGCTGTCATTCCTTATAAAAGAAATAGCCAGACAAAGAATCCCACAAACAAGGTCTGTCACCATTAAAATCTTACGACGAGAAAATCGGTCTGAAATAACTCCACCAAAGGGATTTACGAGAATAGATGTGACGAGTTCAGAAATCTGATAAATCCCTAGAACGGTTTGCCCAATCGTTCCCATCGATGCCAACCAGACACTATTTCCATAATCATAGAGCATATTTCCTATCTTGTTAACAGCTCCACGGCTAATCAACTGTAGTGCATAGCGATTCATATAAAAACTCCTCTCAAATTTTGAAACTATTGTATCAAAACCGAAAGGAGCTTTTTGTTTTTTCCCTTATTTGGGAAAATTAATCTTTGACAAATTTTTCGTAGTGTTCCTGATAATAGGCTACTTGCTCAGGAAGACCTAACACATCAAAAATATGCATGGCCTCTTGCATCTGACTACAGCCTTCTGTACACTGTCCTTTTTGGTATAAGGCAAAGCCTTTTAGGTAATGGAAAATATTACGCTCATAAAGCTTAATACCTTTGCCAATAATCTTCTCTGTATAAGCCTCAAAATAGCTAGCATTATCAAAAGAAAGATGCTCTAAACAATGCTGGTAACAATTGAGGGCCAAAATCAAAACCAATCTCTTATGGCGACCAATCTCTTGGTAAAATTCCTCCCTCTCCATAACTTCTCTACCAATCCGAGTGACATAGTCCACATCGTAGAAACTATAGAGGTTACCAAACAAAATCAACTCATACATGGTCCATTCTTCTGTTTTGAAGAGATAATCTGCTACCTTATCCAAATCATCCTGCTTCATATCATAACTAGAATCTCTTTGACAAATCAGACCTTGTAGCAAAATCCAGTTCAGCTCAAAATAAAGGGGAGTCGTCGAACTCTTAGCCTTTTCAAGTTGTTCACTTTGAAGCTTTTGAAAACCTGCAATATCATTTGAATAGTAAAGAGGCACAATTTGTCCCATCATGGCAACATGTTCATGATTATGAAAGTTCCTTGCCTTATCCATGAAATTTTCGATTGTGACATGAATGTTATCCAAAATCTCAAAGAAACGTGAGACTGCTAGGTCAGACTCCCCAAGCTCAAAGCGAGATAACTGAGAGGTTGAACAGGACTCGCCTGCGGCCTCCTTTAAGGAATAATTGCCACTTGTCCGAAATTCACGAAATACTTTTCCAAGATGTTCCATCTTTACACCTGCTCTGACAATTCTTCCCACTCAAGCATAGCTTCTTCCTGACGGTGGCTGATTTTGTCCAGTTCAGCCTGCAATTCCATGAGTTTACCTGCATCGTTTGTTTCCAACATTTGTTCAGAAATAGCTTGGCTTTGAATTTCTAACTCTTCGATTTCAGCTTCTAGATTTTCAATTTGTCGCATGAGCTTACGAACTTCTTTTTGACTTTCTTTTTGAGCTTGATAGTCATTGACTGGGCTTGCTTCTTTTGCTTGATTGCTGGTTGAAACCTCCTCTGCCAGACTCATTTCTACTTCTGCTTTCTTCTCAACATAGTAGTCGTAATCTCCAAGATAGAGAGTCGAACCATTTTCAGATAATTCTAAAACATGAGTTGCCACACGATTGATAAAGTAACGGTCGTGGCTGACAAAGAGCAAGGTTCCATCAAAGTCAATCAAGGCATTTTCTAGCACTTCCTTGCTATCAATATCCAAGTGGTTGGTCGGCTCGTCAAGAATCAGGAAGTTGTTGTTTTCCATAGACAATTTAGCCAAAAGCAAACGAGCTTTCTCACCTCCAGACAGCATGCCAACTGATTTTTTAACATCATCTCCTGAGAAAAGGAAGGCACCTAGACGATTGCGGATTTCAACTTCAGGTGTCAATTTGAAATCATTCCAGAGTTCATCCAGTACCGTATTACTTGATGTTAGCTTGCTTTGGGTTTGGTCATAGTAACCCACCTCAACATTGGCACCAAAGCGCTTTTCACCCTTGATAAAAGGAATCTGCTCCACAATCGACTTGATAAAGGTTGATTTCCCAATACCATTTGGACCAACGATAGCGACAGCATTCATCTTACGAAGGTCTAGGTTAATCGGTTGTGACAGGACTTCCCCATCATAGCCAACAGCAGCATTTTCAACAGTCAATACAACATTACCAGACGTTTTTTCAGACTGGAAGGTCATATTGGCTGATTTCTTACCAGCTTCCGGCTTGTCCAAACGCTCCATTTTTTCCAGTTGTTTACGGCGAGATTGGGCACGTTTGGTCGTTGAAGCTCGGACTAGATTGCGATTGACAAAATCTTCCAGAGCAGCGATCTCCTTCTGCTGCTTTTCATAGTTTTTTGCCTCAGTAGCTAGCTTTTGCTCCTTCAGCTCGACAAAGCGAGAGTAATTGCCCACGTAGCGATCCAAGGAATGCTTGGTCAAATCCAGCGTAATTGTCGCAACCTTGTCCAAGAAATAACGGTCGTGACTGACAATAATGAGGGCACCGCTATAATTTACCAAGTAATTCTCTAGCCAGGCAATGGTTTCAATATCCAAGTGGTTGGTTGGCTCGTCCAAGACCAAGAGATTTGGCTTTTCAAGAAGCATTTTGGCCAGCGCCAAACGAGTATTTTGACCACCAGAAAGTTCAGCTATTTTCATCTGCCACATAGATTCGTCAAACTTGAATCCATTCAAAATAGCACGGATATCAGCTTCATAGGTAAAGCCGCCTGCTTGACGAAAATTCTCAGATAAGCGATCGTAATCTGACATCAGTTTATCCAAATCCTCACCAGACTTTTGACCCATCTCCAGTTCCATCTGACGAAGTTGTTTCTCAGTTTGACGCAGGTCATCAAAGACATGAAGCATCTCATCGTAGATGGTATTTTCAGACTCAAAACGGCTATCTTGGGCTAGGTAAGACAGAGAAATATCTTTTTTCTTATTGATTTCTCCACTAGTTGGCTCCTCTTCTCCAACCAAAATCTTCAAAAGAGTAGACTTACCTGCTCCATTTTTCCCAACAAGAGCAATCCTGTCTCGTTCATCAACTTGCAGGTTGATATTATCAAAAAGAACCTCTCCTGCAAAAGATCGTTCAATTTTATTAGCTTGTAAAATAATCATACAAACAGTATAGCATGTTTCCCTAAGGCATTCAAGATAATGGTAAGTATTTTAGCGAAGAGTTTGTAACATAAAATAAATTATGTATATTTTATATTAGATTCCTTCGCTATCTTGTTGGATTTTCTAACCAGCTAATCTTGCTTCAAATAGTTATCGCACAAGTCTATTATTTAATTCTTTTCATTATATACGTACGTATAGCAGATTGAAATAAGATGAGAACAAATCGATTGAGGAAGTAAAATTAATTTCTATAAATGTTTTAGAAATTGTTTCGTACTATTTTAGATTGAACTACTATATATACAATATTTTCGGAGCATTCAACTTTTTAATTCTATTTATTACTAGATTTCATAATTAAAAAGCCTATCACACAAGCTTAAATGCTTGATATGACAGGCTTTTTGAACGCCAATTATTTAACAGCGTCTTTAAGAGCTTTACCAGCTTTGAATGCTGGAACTTTAGAAGCTGCAATTGTCATTTCTTTACCAGTTTGTGGGTTGCGACCTTTACGTTCTGCACGCTCACGAACTTCAAAGTTACCAAAACCGATCAATTGAACTTTTTCACCAGCTGCAAGATAGTCAGCTACTGCTGCAAATACAGCTTCAACTGCTGCTGCTGAGTCTTTCTTAGTCAATTCTGTAGCTTCTGCTACTTTAGCGATCAAATCTTGTTTGTTTGCCATGTTAACGATTCCTCCAAATAATTTCTAATTAACAAATATAATCATATCCTAAAATCCCTTTTAGGTCAAGTTAAAAACGCTGTTTCTTCCCATTTTATTTATTTTTTTAGGAATGGTAACGTACCAAAATAGCCCAAGCGTTCTCACCTGTGTGAGTTTGAATAATGGAACCGGTTTCTAAAACAGAAATTGGCTTTTCAACATAAGCTTGTAAGCTTTCTTTCATCTCTTTTGCCCAATCATCACTACCAGAATATGAAATTCCAATCTCTGCTACAGAACGTTCAGCGAGTGATGTTATCAACTCATCTAACCATTTTTTAAAGGTTTTAGCACCACGACCTTTAACAATTGGCTGCAATTCATGATCTTTCATTTGCATGACAACACGGATATTAAGAAGAGAACTCAACAATCCAGTTACACGGCCAATTCGTCCACCTTTGACAAGATTTTCCAAAGTTGAAACGCCAATATAGAGTTCTGTGTGGTTTTTAACCTCTTCTACATGAGATAAGATTTCCTCCAACTCTTTGCCTTCTTGCGCTAATTTTGCAGCCTCAACAACTTGGAATTTCAAGGCTTGGTCAGTGAAAGAACTGTCAATAACTGTTACGTCGGCTGTAGATAGGCTAGCACCTTGACGCGCTGCTTCTACAGTACCCGAAAGCGCATGGGACATATGAATAGCAAGAATCTGGCTACCATCCTTGCATAGGTCTTCAAACACTTCAGCAAAGACACCTACAGGCGGCTGACTTGTTTTCGGAAGATTCTTAGCTTCTTGCATCAAGTGAAGAAATTTACCTTCTTCTTTCAAATCAGCATCAGAATAAACAACATTATCAATCATTACTGATAATGGAACAATTGTAATATCTAATTGTTGTACTAGTTCTGGTTCAATAGTAACAGATGAATCGGTTACAATCTTAATTTTTGTCATAGTATCAATCTTTCTATTTTAGGATTCAGATTGGTTTTCTTACTTTTAATTATATCAAAAAAAGATTAAAAATCCTAATGGAGTCAATCAAATTTTCCGTAAAAATTTGATATAATCAACTTATAAGAAAAGAGGTGTCCTATGATTAAAAAAATTTACCCCATTTTAACCATTTTACTAGGTGCTGCTATTTATGCTTTTGGGCTGACTTATTTTGTAGTTCCTCATCATCTCTTTGAAGGAGGGGCGACAGGTATTACCCTCATCACCTTTTATCTTTTTAAAATCCCTGTTTCGCTCATGAACCTGCTGATTAATATTCCCCTTTTCATCCTAGCTTGGAAAATCTTTGGAGCAAAATCCCTCTATTCTAGTTTACTAGGAACCTTAGCCTTGTCTGCCTGGTTGGCCTTTTTTGAGCGTATTCCCCTTCATATTGATCTTCAAGGTGATTTACTAATCACAGCCCTTATAGCGGGAATTCTATTGGGAATTGGTCTCGGAATTATCTTTAATGCTGGAGGTACAACTGGCGGAACTGATATTCTAGCTCGTATTCTCAACAAATACACTCATATATCAATGGGGAAACTACTTTTTATCTTAGATTTTTGTATTCTCATGCTCATTCTCCTTATCTTCAAGGATTTGAGATTGGTTTCCTACACACTCTTATTTGATTTTATCGTTTCGCGTGTCATTGATTTGATTGGCGAAGGTGGCTACGCAGGTAAAGGCTTTATGATTATCACAAAACGTCCTGACCAACTTGCTAAGGCAATCAATGATGACCTAGGAAGAGGTGTTACTTTTATTTCCGGTCAAGGCTACTATAGTAAAAAAGATTTGAAAATCATTTACTGTATTGTCGGTAGAAATGAAATTGTGAAAATGAAGGAAATGATTCATCGAATCGATCCTCAAGCCTTTATAACTATTACAGAAGCCCATGAAATCCTTGGCGAAGGATTTACCTTTGAAAAAGAATAAAAAGAGGTAATGTCGTGACCTCAAAAGTTAGACTAAATCATCTATCTTTTGGGTTACAGACAACCTCTTTTTAATTATCCAAACTCTTAAGACCAATTCCGAGCAACTTCTTCATCTGCCTTTAACTGATCCACTAATTGGTCCACAGAATCAAATTTAGTCATATCTCGAATGCGATCAAGCCAATAAACCATGACGGTTTCCCCATAAATATCTTGATTAAAATCAAAAATATTGACTTCAAATCGTGCTTCTTCTCCATCAAAGGTCACATTTTTTCCAACACTAGCCATAGCACGATACTTCTGTCTTTGAATCTCAACATCAACGACATAAACGCCATCTGCTGGCATATAAGTACGATCTAAAAGCACCAAATTAGCTGTTGGATAACCAATCGTACGACCACGAGCATTGCCATGAACCACCATACCTCTTGATGGAAGCGGTGCCCCCAAAAGTTCTCCTGCTTCTTTCACATTTCCATCTAAAATAGCTTGACGGATACGAGTTGAACTAATCTTTCCTTTCTCATCTTCTACAGGTGGAACGATAATGACTTCTCCATCAAAGTAATCTTTTAAGTCTTCTGCCGTTTTTTGGTCAGAACCAAATGTATAATCAAAACCTGCAACAATAATTTTGGCATTCATAGCCTTGATATAGGTTGCAAAAAATTCTTCTGCAGTAAGACTAGCGAATTGACTACTAAAATCAAGGAGATATAATTCTTCTACGCCTTCACGCTTTAATTTTCTTTCACGTTCAGCAGGATTCAAAATATGTAAAAACAGATCAGGATGATAAGGCTCTAAAGCGATTTTTGGAGATTCATTAAAGGTCATAACGACGATAGGCAATAAATCCTTTCTCGCAGCCTTATTGGCAACACGAAATAATTCTTGATGCCCCTTGTGTATACCATCAAAATAGCCGAGAACAACGACTGAATCAGATGGTGTGCCAATATCTTTTTGGTTTTTTATAGGAATAGTAATAATCATAAACTAATTATATCATAGCGATAGCTATTTCTGGAACAGAAAATCTGAAATGTCGTTTTTTTCATCTGAAGTGTACCTGTTTTCAAAAAGCACTTCACTCTATCATTGCTTAACTATGAATTTTGCAATATTCTTCTCAAAAACTTGTAGGACATCTTCAAAAGTTTGAAAGGAATGATTAGACTTGTTCAGTAACCATAAAGTGTCATACTATGCTTATGTATGAAAAAGCAATGCAACTAACTCCTGAGAACTTTAAATTACTAATTGGTGTCGAAAAGGTAGAATTTAGAATCGAGGTACACCTATGGCTGTAAAATTTACAAAACGAGACAATTTGGGCAAGATGTTTGAAGAGTTTCGTAAACTCCCTGATTTGAAGCAAGTCACTTTCCATGATGACAAAGAAAAAAAGCTAAAGCAGAAAAGAAAAACTAGATGACTGCTTTCCAACAACTCCCATCCAGTGTGCTTCAGATTGGAGCTATTTTTCTTTCCATCTGTTAGCTTGGATTCTCAGACAGTTTCAGCTAAAGAATATCATTTTCCCTTATCAGAAGGAACGAATCAAGCCATTCAGACAAGTGAAGGGACGACAAGCAAATATTTGAAACCAGATACCAGTTCTTATAGTCAATTGAAATAAAATCTGAAGAAATCGAGTAGGAAACTCAAATCATTTTTTAGCAGTGTTCTATTCCAGATTCAATCCACTATACATATTAAAAAGTATGGGTACCAAAACAAAAAAATAGGCTCTCCGAAAACTCGGAAAGCCTTAATTTATGCTATTTCTAGCTTCCTCGCCTTTACAGTTCAAGGCTCGGGATAAAAAGGTTCACTGGACCTTTTTATTTAGCGATTGGGTAAACAGAAACTTGTTTTTTATCGCGTCCTTTACGTTCAAAGCGTACTACGCCTTCAACTTTAGCGAACAAAGTATCGTCTCCACCACGTCCAACGTTTACACCTGGGTAGATATGTGTACCACGTTGACGGTAAAGGATTGATCCACCTGTTACAGTTTGTCCGTCAGCTGCTTTAGCTCCAAGACGTTTTGCTTGTGAATCACGTCCGTTTGATGTAGAACCTCCACCTTTTTTGTGGGCGAAAAGTTGCAAGTTGTTAAGAGTCATTTTTAACATAATGTTTTCCTCCGTGTTAGTTTTCTGTGATAACTCTGGTTTGGACGAACTCTGAAGAGTTCTCCGATAAGTTTGCCATACCTAAGAAAAATGATTCAAAGAATAACTGGGTCATTTCTCTCTGGTGTGAAGGAAGATCTTTTGGAATTTCAACCATCAGATAGCCACCTTCATCTTCGTTTAATTCTAGGATTGGTTCATAGCCTGCAAATTTCTCAATAGAATTGATAAAGTTAATGGCAAGCGTAGAAACCGATGCACACACGACATCTAAGCCGTATTCGCCACTCTCGGCGTGTCCAGTAATTTCCGCATTCCTCAGCTCGCCATCTTCGGCTCTCTCAAAGACTGCTTGTATCATGTGTTCTCCTTAAAATTAAGCGTTGATTGCGTTGATGACAACTTTTGTATATGGTTGACGGTGACCTTGTTTACGGTGGCTACCTTTTTTAGGTTTGTACTTGTAAGTAACAACTTTCTTTTGTTTTCCTTGTTTTTCAACAGTTCCAACTACAGTAGCTCCAGCAACAAGTGGAGTTCCGACAACAGTGTTTTCACCACCAACAAGAACAACTTCGTTAAAAGTAACTTCTTGACCAGCTTCAACGTTCAATTTTTCAACGTAAACTGCTTGACCAACTTCAACTTTAACTTGTTTTCCGCCAGTTTTGATAATTGCGTATGTGCTCATTATGCACCTCCTATGATTTTTATGGGTTTCCCCGATTTTTTGTGAAGACTCGCCTAGCATCGTGGGACGAACCACTTAAACTTGAATAATCAAGTAACGATGTTCGTGCGGTTGCACAGGATCGTGCATAGTCAACTCTTCAAGTATAGCATATCTCCTATTTTCTTACAAGTAATAACACCTAAAATGAAGCTTTTTCTTTTACTTTTTTCTGCCACGAGGCAAAAAGCATGCTAATGTAAAAAATGCTCATCATAATAGGAACACCAAGAATGGTCTTTTCATGATAGAAAATCGTCAAATAGGCTGAAAAGACAACACCAAGGACAAAACTACTAAGCAGGCTAACAAATATGAACCCTTCACGTAAAAAAGGAGTGTGCTTGGTTCGGAAATAATCTCCAAAAGCCAGCATGGTCCGTTTGATGTTCCCTGTCATAAAGGCATTATTGTAAGCAATACCCGATACTTCTCCAAAAGCAGTTGTAACCAGTCCCATACAGAAGGCCAAGGGCGGCACTAGATAGATATTATCCACAGTTTGCGGCACAAAAGCAATAATTATTGATAGGATTGCCAAAGGAATCAGTGACAGAATTGGCTTTTTTACAATTCTCAATTTTTCCTTATAAATGGTTAGTAAAAAAACTCCCAGCATAAACGCTATTAAGGTTAAAAGCTTATCCCTAACATCCGAAACATTATTCTGTATTAGCTCTACCGAAAGAAAGACAACATTTCCAGTTTGTCCAGCTACAAGGGTATTCCCGCGAACAATAAAAGTGTAAGCATCCACATATCCAGCACAAAACGTCAAAAAAAGTGCTAACCTTTTAGACTGACGTGATATTTTTCTTATAGGTAATAACCTCATTTTCCCTCCCATTGTATTTTCTCTTAGAATATTGTACCATTTTCTTTCTAAAAAATCGTAGGCTACCATTTAGATTTTACTATTAGCATAAAAATAATAATAGACAACTATTTATCCAAAAATAGATAGAGGTAACATGTTTGTAAACAAAGCATACGAACCTTTAGTAAAATCATTTCCATGAAACTAGAATAGAGCCTCTCTTAGCAAAAATTATTATTTTAATTTATTTCTGATCACTCTTTGACATAAATAACTCTTACAAATAAAAGACTATGTCTTCAAAAAATGGTATAATAAAATCAATACTTGGGCTTGATGGCTATGCTACTAATAACAATTAGAAGAGAAAATCAGGCACTTGTTAACAACAAGGATTATCCCCTTGAGATGAAAGGAACTTTAGAAATCTTATGATGAACATGCAAAACATGATGCGTCAAGCACAAAAACTTCAAAAACAAATGGAACAAAGCCAGGCCGAACTTGCTGCCATGCAATTTGTTGGCAAATCTGCTCAAAACCTTGTCCAAGCGACCTTAACTGGAGATAAGAAAGTTGTCAGCATTGATTTCAATCCAGCTATCGTTGACCCAGAGGACCTTGAAACTCTTTCTGATATGACCGTTCAAGCCATCAACTATGCTCTTGAACAAATCGATGAAACTACCAAGAAAAAACTGGGTGCTTTCGCTGGGAAATTGCCATTCTAAAAACAAGGAGCTAGAACAATGCTTGTCGATAACAAAGGCTAAGAAAGGTGCAAAAATTATAAAAAACGGCTCTATAATATTTGTAGTGGGTAATTTCCCTATGGATATTATGGAGCCTATTTTTTGTAGAAAAAAAGTCCCATATGACCTATAATGAAAAGCGACTAAACAACTCATTAGAAAGATTCATATGGAACAATTACATTTTATCACAAAACTACTCGATATTAAAGACCCTAATATCCAGATTCTAGACATCATCAATAATGATACACACAAGGAAATCATCGCTAAACTGGATTATGAGGCTCCATCTTGCCCTGATTGCGGAAGTCAAATGAAGAAATATGACTTTCAAAAACCCTCTAAGATTCCTTACCTTGAAACGACTGGTATGCCTACTAGAATTCTTCTTAGAAAGCGTCGTTTTAAGTGCTATCAGTGCTCGAAAATGATGGTGTCTGAAACTTCTATCGTCAAGAAGAATCACCAAATTCCTCGTATCATCAACCAAAAAATTGCTCAAAAACTGATTGAAAAGACTTCTATGACTGATATTGCCCATCAGCTATCTATTTCAACTTCAACTGTCATTCGAAAGCTCAATGACTTCCACTTTAAGCATGATTTTTCTCGTCTTCCAGAGATTATGTCTTGGGACGAGTACACCTTTACCAAGGGAAAGATGAGCTTTATTGCACAAGATTTTGATCAGCTCAATATCATTACTATTCTTGATGGGAGAACACAAGCTATCATCCGCAATCACTTTCTTCGCTACAATCGATCCGTTCGTTGTCAGGTGAAAATCATTACGATGGATATGTTTAGCCCTTACTATACCTTAGCTAAACAGCTTTTTCCGTGTGCCAAAATCGTTCTTGATCGCTTCCACATTGTACAACACTTAAGCCGTGCTATGAGTCGTGTACGTGTCCAAATCATGAATCAATTGGATCGAAAGTCTCATGAATACAAGGCTATCAAGCGTTACTGGAAGCTCATCCAACAGGATAGTCGGAAACTCAGCGATAAACGTTTTTATCGCCCTACTTTTCGTATGCACTTGACCAATAAAGAAATACTAGACAAGCTTTTGAGCTATTCAGAAGACTTGAAACACCACTATCAGCTCTATCAGCTCTTGCTTTTTCACTTCCAGAATAAGGAACCAGAGAAATTTTTCGGACTTACTGAGGACAATCTAAAGCTGGTTCATCCTATTTTTCAGACTGTCTTTAAAACCCTCCTCAAGGATAAAGAGAAGATTGTCAACGCCCTTCAACTACACTATTCTAACGCCAAATTAGAAGCGACCAATAATCTCATTAAACTCATCAAACGAAATGCCTTTGGTTTCCGGAACTTTGAAAATTTCAAAAAACGGATTTTTATCGCTCTCAACATCAAAAAAGAAAGGACGAAATTTGTCCTTTCTCGATCTTAGCTTTTCTTCAACCCACTACAGTTGACAAAGAGCCTAAAAAACGCATAATAGCAGGTGTCAAAACACTCAATATTATGCGTTTTCTCATGAAAAAATTCTCTTTTCATACTCATTTAAAATCAAAAAGGGAATTTATCGTTTTACGGACATGTATATTACAGATTTCTATAGGTCGTATATAGACAGGACATCATCGATTGGAAGGTGTCCTTTTTGACAGCAATCCGTAATTTAAAGTTCTCAGGAGTTAGCCGCATTGCTTCTTCATACATACTTTTCCTAACTATAGTATATCATAGTATGCCACTTTATAGTTTTCGCTATTGATGAACTGCTTGGGCTGCTGTGATAAGAGTTAAATTGTAAACATCTTCTGCACTACATCCACGTGAAAGGTCGTTAACTGGCTTATTCAAACCTTGTAAAACAGGTCCTACAGCAGAGAAACCACCGAGACGTTCTGCAATCTTGTAACCGATATTTCCAGCTTCGATACTTGGGAAGATGAATACAGTTGCTTGTCCAGCCACTTTACTTCCTGGAGCTTTTAAAGCTGCTGTTTCAGGGTGGAAGGCGGCATCAAATTGCAATTCCCCATCTATTTCAAGGTCTGGGCGTAGTTCGTGCGCACGTTGTGTAGCTGCTACTACCTTATCAACGTTCTCACCGAAACCAGAACCTTTACTTGAATAGCTCAACATAGCAATTTTTGGTTCTATACCAAACATTTTCGCAGTGATTGCTGAATTAATCGCAATTTCAGCCAAGGCATCTGCATCAGGATTGATATTGATAGCACAGTCACCAAATAGGTAACGTTCTGAACCACGAGTCATCAAAAAGGCACCTGAAGTACGAGTCACATTTGGACGAGTTTTAATGATTTGAAGGGCTGGACGAACTGTTGCAGCAGTTGAGTGAAGTGCACCTGAAACCATACCGTCAACCAAGCCCATATATACTAGCATTACACCAAAGTAGTTAACGTCTTCACGTAAGAGTCTAGCAGCTTCTTCTTCTGATATCTTACCGTTTCGACGTTCAACGAGCGCAGCAACCATTTCGTCAAACTTAGCGTAGTGGTCAGGATCGATGACTTCATAACCCTCGTGAATCCCTTCAATTTCAAGGTAAATTTTAATTTTTTCTGGTTTACCAAGCAAGACTGGAATAACATCTGTTTCTTTTACCAAGCGTTTCGTAGCTTGAAGAATACGAGGTTCTTTTCCTTCAGGTAGAACGATGCGGACATTTTTACCAACTAGGTTGGCTTTGAGACTTTCAAAAACTTCCATGAGTTTTCTCCTTTAAAAATAATAAATTATACTCTAATATTTTTTATTGAGTATTAGTTGATAACTGTTTAATAAGGTTACTAAAATCATCCGGCAAGGGACTGTCTAACTGCAAGTCTTGCTCTAAAAATGGATGATAAAAAGATAGGTAATGGCAATGCAGGGCCTGACGTTGGATGCCGTCATCCAGACTACCACCGTACAAGTCATCTCCCAACAAAGGAAAGCCGATATGAGAAAAATGGACTCGGATTTGGTGGGTTCGTCCAGTATGAAGGCGAATGTCGACCAAGTGGATATTTCCATAAGAAGCTACAATCTTGTAGGAAGTATGGGCATACTTTCCGCCTTTAGCCACTCGTCTGGTAATAATAGAGTCTTCATCACGCGCAATCGGAGCAATAATTTCTCCCTCCGGCTCTAAATATCCATCTCCTTTAACCAAAGCAAAGTAACGTTTCTCGATAGATTTCTTCTGCAACTGCTTGTCCAATCGTGCATGGGCATAACCGTGCTTGGCAAAGAGCATCAAGCCAGAAGTGTCCCTATCAAGTCTGGTCACAATGTGAACCTGCTGATTTTCGTAATTTTGCTTGACGTAGTAACCCTTGATAAAATTGGCAATGGTATTGGAGTGATTGACACTAGGAATAGACGCCACTCCATCGGGTTTATTCAAGACTAGAAAATGGTCATCCTCATAGAGAATATCCAGTGGACGCTCGATTGCTTCCAGAGTTTCAAAACCTTCCTCAGCGGGAATATCGATAGTAACGCGGTCTCCAATATCCAATAGATAAGTTGCATTTTGCGGTTGGTCATTGACCAGAATAGCCCCACCTCGAAACTTAATCTTGGCCAGCAGCCCCTTAGAAACCTCGTGCTTTTTCAAAAAGGTCTTAACCTTGACATGTTCATCTGCGATAAATTCAAACCTCATTCATCCACCTCGCCGATAAAGGCATCCTTAACGCGGTTCCAGAAGCTGGTATGGCTAGGAGTCGCGACAAAGTGAATCTTATGATGATCAATTTGATACTCGATTCGCTCGATACTACGAAAAGAATAGACACTATTGTCAATCGAAATGGTGTGGTAATCATTTCTTGTTGGAATGAGTTCAATCTTATCCTTCTTAGGCACAATAATGGAAGAGCCCAGCGTTCGATAGACACGATTATTGAGGCTGGCAATTTCTGTCAACTGCAGAGCTTCAATGGTAGGGTGTAAAACAGCACCGCCAAGAGACTTGTTATAGGCAGTACTACCAGTCGGTGTCGAAACTGTTAGCCCGTCTCCACGAAAACGCTCAAAGGGAACACCATTGATGACAATATCTGCCACCATGGTTCGATCGGATCTGCGAATGCTGGCTTCGTTGAGGGCACGAAAAATCTTGACCTCTCCATTTCCAAGAAAAACCTTCACATTCAAAACCGGATAAGAAACCCTTGCTCCGGTATCCAGCTGCAAATTGGTCATTAACTTATCCAACTCAAAATCACGATAATCGGTATAAAAGCCCAGGTGTCCTGTATGAAGACCGATAAAGCGTACCTTATCAAGTTGGTCTTCGTACTTATGAAAAGCCGACAAGAGCATGCCATCTCCACCAATGGAAATGACAATGTCCGGACTGCTGTCATTGAGTATAAACTGATTTCTCTTCAAACGATCTCGCAATTCATACAAAACCCTTTGACTCTGCGGTTTTCTATTGGCTATCAGATCAATTCGTTTACCTGTATTCTTCATCTGTATCGTCACTGTTTCCTACACCGTCATTTAATTTTCTGCTCAAGGGATCAAAAAGTGCCTGGGCTTCTTGGATATCATCACGAATTTCACCCATTTCTTCATCCAACTGATGGGCGATTCTAGCTGTAATTTCCAGTCGCTTCTTAATCTCATCTGGGAAATCCCCTTGGTACTTGTAGTTGAGAGAATGTTCTATCGTTGCCCAAAAATTCATGGCCAAGGTACGAATTTGAATTTCCGCCAAAATTGTCTTGGCTCCATTGATGGTATCAACCGTATATTCTACTACCACATGATAGGAACGATAGCCTGATGCTTTTCTATGAGTAATGTAATCTCGCTCCTGTATGATTCGCATATCCTGACGCTTGTGCAAAATCTCCACTACTTCCTTGACGTCATCTACAAACTGGACCATCACACGTAAACCAGCAATATCCTGCAAATCGTGTTCCAAGGTCGCATAAGTAATGCCACGACGAGCCATTTTTTCTTTGATACTCTCAATTGGCTTGACTCGACCGGTCACAAACTCAATCGGAGAATGCTTATTTTGCTTACGATATTGCTTACGAATACCACGAAGTTTAATCTTTAACTCACCAACAGCTTGAATGTAAGGATCTAGAAATTCTTCCCATTCTAAGGTCATATATTCTCCCTTGTTCTCATATTATCCTTCAAAAATATCTTTGATTTTTTCTCCAGATTCATATACAATAAATACAAAGCTATTATATCATATAATCCGCTTTCATAGATAAAGAAAAGGTAAGAAAAATGAAACATTTAGAAATTGAATTGAAAACACTATTGAAAAAAGATGAATACAATCGTCTAAAAGACCAGTTCACAGACGTCACTCCTGTTCTTCAAAAAAATTACTACATTGACACGCCTAATTTTGAACTTCGAGAAAAGAAAGTTGCTATGCGCATTCGAACTTTTGAAGACTGGGCAGAATTGACACTCAAAGTCCCACAAAGTGTTGGAAACATGGAGTATAACCAAAAATTGCAACTAAAAGATGCTGAGAACTATCTGAATAAGGAAGAACTTCCTCAAGGGCTGGTTCTTGATGAATTGGCGAAACATGGTATCCAAACTAGTGAGTGGCATGTGCTTGGTTGTCTCACAACGCTTCGCTATGAAATGAAGACAGCTATTGGTCTCATGGCGCTGGATGAGAGTCAATACTTCGATCTGACAGATTACGAATTAGAGCTTGAAGTGGAGAATCACGAGCAAGGCAAACAGGATTTCCAGCAATTTTTAGAGGAAAATCAGATTGCTTATCAAAAAGCTCCCTCAAAATTGGTTCGATTTGTCAAAAGTATGAAAAATAGCTGAAATAATCTCCATTTTTTGGTAAAATAGAAAAGATAAAAATACACGAATCCCAGTTCATATATGTAAAGCAAATATCACTAGGATTTATAAAGTTTACAGAGGACGGTCTATAATGTCAGATAGAAAAAACATGAAACTTTTCGCACTCAACTCTAACCAAGAAATTGCACAGAAAATTGCTCAAGCTGTTGGTGTCCCACTTGGAAAACTATCATCACGTCAATTTTCAGACGGAGAAATCCAAGTGAATATTGAAGAAAGTGTCCGTGGTTATGATGTTTACATCATCCAATCAACAAGTTTCCCTGTCAACAACCACCTAATGGAATTGTTAATCATGGTCGACGCTTGTGTGCGTGCAAGTGCCCACAGTATCAACGTTGTCCTTCCATATTTTGGCTATGCACGTCAAGATCGCATTGCTTCACCACGTGAGCCACTTACAGCTAAACTAGTTGCTAATATGCTGGTTAAGGCTGGAGTTGACCGTGTTCTTACGCTTGATTTGCATGCTGTTCAGGTTCAAGGTTTCTTTGATATTCCAGTGGATAATCTTTTCACTGTTCCCCTATTCGCAAAACATTACTGCGATAAGGGCCTACTCGGTTCAGATGTTGTTGTCGTTAGCCCTAAAAATTCAGGTGTGAAACGTGCTCGTAGCCTGGCTGAATATCTTGATGCTCCTATCGCTATTATCGACTACCCTCAAGACGATGCAACTCGTAACGAAGGTTACATTATTGGTGATGTTGAAGGTAAGAAAGCCATCTTGATTGACGATATTCTGAATACAGGACGTACCTTCTCTGAAGCTTCTAAAATCGTTGAACGTGAAGGAGCTACAGAAATTTATGCTGTTTCTAGCCACGGTCTCTTCGTTGAAGGAGCTGCTGAACTTCTTGACAATACTAAGATTAAAGAAATTCTTGTGACTGATTCAGTAGCAACAAAAGAAAAAACTCCTAAAAACGTGTGCTACATCACTGCTAGTGAGTTAATTGGTGATGCCATCGTCCGTATCCACGAAAGAAAACCAGTCAGCCCACTCTTTGCTTACAACAAAAAGAAATAAGGTGATTCTTTGATTTATTTGGACAATGCTGCGACGACTCCTATGTCAGCAGTTGCTATTTCAGCTATGACCAAGGTTATGCAAGAAACCCATGGCAATCCATCTAGTATCCATGGTCATGGTCGTCAAGCTGGCAAACTTTTGCGCGAAGCACGTCAGGAACTAGCTCAATTACTAGGGACAAAACCTCAACATATCTTTTTCACTTCTGGTGGAACCGAAGGCAACAATACTGCCATCATTGGCTACTGCCTTCGTCACCAAGAACAAGGAAAACATATTATCACAACTGCCATTGAGCACCATGCCGTCCTTGAAACGATTGATTACTTGGTTCAACACTTTGGTTTTGAAGTAACCATTATCCAGCCAGAAAATCAAGAAATCACCGCCCAGCAAATTCAAGAAGCCTTACGTGACGATACGATTTTGGTTTCTACCATGTTTGCCAATAATGAGACTGGAAACCTACTTCCCATTGCTAAAATTGGCCAAATACTCAAACAACACTCTGCTGCCTATCATGTTGATGCAGTTCAGGCTATCGGAAAAATCCCTATTCACCCAGAAGAATTGGGCATTGATTTTCTCACTGCTTCAGCCCATAAATTCCATGGTCCTAAGGGAATCGGCTTCCTCTACGCATCTAGCATGGACTTTGATTCCTATCTTCATGGCGGAGACCAAGAACAGAAAAAACGTGCAGGGACTGAAAATCTGGCTGCCATCGTAGGCATGCTTGCAGCCCTAAAAGAAGACCTAGAAAAACAAGAAGAACATTTCCAACATGTACAAAATCTAGAAACTGCCTTTCTTGCGGAGCTTGAGGGAGTTCAGTATTACCTGAATAGAGGAGAGCATCATCTCCCCTATGTTCTCAATATTGGATTTCCTGGTCAGAAAAACGACCTTTTACTCCTCCGTCTAGACTTAGCTGGAATCTCTATCTCTACTGGCTCAGCCTGTACGGCAGGCATTGTCCAATCCAGCCATGTTCTCGAGGCCATGTACGGGGCAAATTCAGAACGCTTGAAGGAATCCGTTCGCATCAGTTTGTCGCCACAAAACACTGTTGAAGAGCTACAAACCCTCGCAAAAACCTTAAAAGAAATTATCGGAGGTTAGCCTTATGGCATTTGAAAAAACCATTCAGTTAAAAAATTGTCGTTACGACTACACTCTTAACCCTTCTGTTAAAAAATTCACCCTCAAGGACAACACCTTTTTTGAGACTAAGGTTGGTAACTATGAACTGACTCGCCTACTTGAAAAAGTGCCAAACAGTGGTGAAGGCTTCCAACTCAAAATCATCATTAACAAGGAACTCACAGGGGCTAAAATCAATATCACTGACAAGTTTGGTCTTCGTCTGGTTGATATTTTCAAATCAGAAGACCACCACATTCATCAGGAAAAATTCTACTTCCTCATGGATAGCTTGGTAGAGCGTGGTGTCTTTACAAAATCTGAAAGATAGGTCCCATATGTTTGAACTGACCTATAAGGACAGCTATCATGTAGAGCGCACTCTCAAGTATGAGGATTATGAAGCTCTCATGCTGGCTCTGTCAGGATGTGTGACCCTACCAGATACACTTTATGTGACTTCTCTGACTTTTAAGGGACAAGAAGTTTATCAGGGGCTGGTCGGAGACCTCTACCGTTTTCTATCAGATACAGAATTTTTACATCAAAACTAAGATTTTTCTTAGTTTTTTCTTATTTTTGTTGATTTTTTCACAATGTTTCTATAAAATAGAAGAATAGAAAGGTTGTGATTTTGTGAAAGATAAACAGTCTGCTATTCCAAAAGCTACAGCGAAAAGACTCTCTCTCTACTATCGAATTTTTAAGAGATTTCATGCAGAAAAGATTGAACGTGCCAACTCTAAACAAATTGCAGAGGCCATTGGGATTGATTCAGCGACCGTACGTCGTGATTTTTCCTATTTTGGTGAACTAGGTCGTCGTGGTTTTGGCTATGATGTCAAAAAACTGATGACGTTTTTTGCCGATTTGCTCAATGATAACTCTATTACCAATGTCATGCTGGTTGGTATTGGAAATATGGGCCACGCTCTTCTCCACTACCGCTTCCATGAGCGCAACAAGATGAAAATTATCATGGCCTTTGACCTAGATAACCATCCTGAAGTCGGTACCCAAACTCCTGATGGAATTCCCATTTACGGAATTTCTCAAATCAAGGATAAAATCAAGGATGCTGATGTCAAGACGGCTATCCTGACAGTTCCTAGCGTTAAATCCCAAGAGGTTGCCAATCTCTTGGTAGATGCTGGTGTGAAAGGAATTCTCAGTTTTTCACCAGTCCATCTGCATTTACCAAAAGACGTGGTCGTTCAGTATGTCGATCTGACAAGTGAACTCCAAACCCTCCTCTATTTCATGCGAAAAGAGGATTAGAAAGCGAAAATCATTTTATGAAAAAACCAGTTATAGGGATTACAGGAAACGAAAAAACTCATCCTGATGATGACATCATGATGAGCTACGCAGCAAAAGGCTTTGTGGAAGGCGTTAAAGACGCTGGAGGGATTCCCATCATCCTACCGATTGGTGATCAAGAAATGGCCTGCCACTATATCAGTATGATTGACAAGCTCATCTTGACAGGCGGGCAAAATGTTGATCCAAAATTCTATGGTGAACCAAAAACCATTGATAGCGATGACTACCACCTTCAAAGAGATATCTTTGAACTGGCCCTCATCAAGGAAGCTATTAAACAGCAAAAGCCAATTTTCTCTGTCTGTCGTGGGACTCAACTCTTTAACGTTGCCATGGGCGGAACTCTGTACCAAGATATAGAAGACCACTGGCAGGATTGTTCTGCTGAGTACACAACCCAGCGTTTGGTAACAGAACCTGATACTGTTCTTCGAGAAATCTATGGAGAAATCTCCCATATCAACTCCTTCCACCACCAGAGCATCAAGGATTTAGCTCCCAACTTAAAGATTGCAGCTCATGATCCTAAAGATGGTATCATTGAAGCCGTTATAAGTACGAATGATGTTGCCTTCCTCGGTGTCCAATGGCATCCAGAATTGCTATTTGAAAATCGTCCCAAAGATAAAAACCTCTTTGACTATATCGTTAATGAACTTTAGATTAAATCTGTCTTTTCTCGATAACTAAAGTAGCTGGAGTGAGAGACAATCAAATGGTCCAAGAGGACAATTCCCATCAGATCGCAGGCTTCTTTAACAAGTTTAGTGACATGATCATCATTTCGGCTAGGGGCTACCGCTCCTGAAGGATGATTATGAACCAAGATGAGAGAGGTCGCCATATGCTTGATGGCATAATGAAGAATCTCTCGCGGCTCAGCGATACTACGAGTGGCAGAACCGATAAAAATGGTCTGCTGATGGATGATTTGATTTTGAGTATTGAGATAGAGCGCCACCAGGTGCTCTTGTTTTTTATGGCCCAATTCCTGCTGCATCTTCTTAGCCAACTTTTGACTGCTGAGAATACTTTCCATTTCAAGGGTCTCATGTTTATGAATACGATGCCCCAGTTCAATCATAGCTTGTAATTCTATAGCCTTAACACGACCGATACCAGACAGACTCTGCAATTCCTGTAGGGTCATTTTTTTCAAATCTGTTAGGCTTGAAAGGTTGTTCAAAACTTTCTGGGCAATTTCAAAAACACTGGCTTGCCGTGTTCCTGTTCTGAGTAAAATAGCTAGCAACTCTTGATTACTGAGCGCTTCTACTCCTTCTTGAGCCAGTCTCTCTCTTGGTAATAATGAATCTTCTTGGAATGAAATACTGTACATAAAAATCCTCCTCACTTTATTATTCGTGAGAAGGATGAAAAATTAGATTTTTTTCTCAATTGGGGCCACACTGGCTAAAAGTTTTTTCAGGCCAACTTCTGGGAAATTGATTTTTAATTCCTGCGTAGCACCGCTACCTGAAACTTCCAGAACAGTTCCCTCTCCCCATTTTTTGTGGAGAGCAATGTCACCAATGGACCAATTTGTCTCGTTAGACGCTGATTTTGCACCAGCTGAAAATTGACCAAACGGGAGACCGCTTGACTGGATAGTTTTTGGTGCTGCACTGCGTTTACGGTCTTGAAGGGCCTGAGCAAGACTCATACCTTGACCAAAGGCAAGACCACCACTACTATATGATGCCTTAAAGCTTGTATTTGCTGGACGTGCTAGACCTTGATACTCAAGCAAGTCTGAACTGATTTCGTTAATAAAACGAGTTGGACGGTTGTAGTTGGTACGACCGAAAAGTAGGCGCGAGTTGGCATTAGTCAGATAGAGAATTTTCTCTGCACGTGTGATACCTACATAGGCCAGACGGCGCTCTTCTTCTAATTCATCTTGATCTTCAGCTGCACGGCTAAGCGGAAAGACATTTTCTTCCATCCCAATCAAAAAGACAACTGGAAACTCGAGACCTTTGGCAGCATGCAGGGTCATCAGGGTCACTTCTGATGTCTCCTGACTACCTGAATCTGTATCCGCAATCAAGGCCAAGTCATTTAAAAAACGACTCAGTTTGTCCAAACCAGTTTCCTCTTCTGGACCATCAGAGGTGTCATCAAAGTTTTTCGTCACAGAAAGGAACTCTTCTATATTTTCAACACGAGCCTTACTTTCCAGAGTTGCTTGGGCATTAAGAATATCGACATAACCTGTTTTTTCTAGAACCGCCTCAACCAACTCAGTAATGCTTAATTGATCCAGTTGCTCCCGCAGATCCAGAATCATATTAGCAAAATCCCAGATAGATTGGGCCGCCTTCCCTTTAATGCCAGATAACATGATATTTGCTGAAGCATCTAGCATGGACATGTTTTGCATATTGGCAAAATCACGGATTTTCTCAACAGTGCCTGACCCAATTCCACGTTTAGGCTCGTTAATAATACGCTCAAAACTGATATTGTCACTCAAATTAGCAATAAGATTGAGGTAAGCGATAATATCTCGGATTTCCTTACGGCTGTAGAACTTGGTTCCTCCAACCATGGTATAAGGGATATTTGACTTGAGCAGGGCTTCCTCAATAGTACGGGACTGCGCATTAGTCCGATAGAGAACTGCAAAATCCTTGTGAAGGAAGTTTTGACTGCGACTAAGTTCATCGATGGTTCTGGCTACAAATACAGCCTCATCCAGCTCATCATTGGCACGATAGTATACGATTTGCTCCCCATCAGCGTTTTGGGTCCAGAGATTCTTAGGACGGCGGTTTTTATTATTTTTAATAACCTCATTGGCCGCTTGGAGAATGGTTTTAGTTGAGCGGTAATTCTCCTCCAACAAAACAACCTTGGCTTGGGGATAATCTTTCTCGAAATCCAAAATATTCTGCATATCAGCACCTCGCCAACCGTAGATAGACTGATCCGCATCCCCAACCACACAGATATTTTTAAAGCGTGAAGCCAAGAGTTTGACCAGTTGGTACTGGGCATGGTTGGTATCTTGGTACTCATCAACGTGGATGTATTGGAATTTTTGCTGGTAATAAGTCAAAACATCAGGATTTTGATCAAAAAGACGCAAGGTCAGCATAATCAAATCATCAAAGTCAACCGACTCTGACTGACGAAGCTCTTTCTGATAGGCTGTATAACACTGGGCCACGATTTGCGTGTACATATCGCCAGCTTGGGCAGCATAAGCTACATCATCAATCAAATCATTCTTGGCATTGGAAATAGTCCCTAAAATGCTCCGTTCATTCCATTTTTTCGGATCCAGGTTCAACTGCTTAAGAATCCGTTTCATGAGAGTTCGTTGCTCCCCTGGATCTACAATAGTGAAATTTCGGTTGTAGCCAATATGGTCCACATCGCGACGTAGGATACGAACACACATGGAGTGAAAGGTCGCAATCAAACAGTCCTGAGTGGATGGATTGAGGCTATAAGCACGCTCTTTCATCTCACGCGCAGCCTTATTAGTAAAGGTAATGGCCAAGATATTCCACGGATTGACCAGCTTTTCATCAATCAGATAAGCGATACGGTGGGTCAAAACACGAGTCTTTCCAGAACCAGCCCCTGCCATGATTAACAAGGGACCTTCTGTCGTTTGCACCGCCTCAGCCTGACGGTCATTCATTCCATTTAATAATGCGTTCATCTTCTCTTCCTTACTCTTGAAGTCAATATTTCTATTATATCAGAAATCAGGGAAAATAGAAACTTTACGGGGAGTAGCAAAATGTAGTTGATTGAAGCTAAAATACTATACCACAGTCTATAAAATACCTAACTTTTTGACTTAATCTTTTCCTGAACTCGCTCAATAAAAAAAGGTAAATTTAAGCTTGCCAATACGAACGTTAAACAGAATTTCATTTCTCTTTTTAGAATCAAAACGACAATATTGTGGAATCTCTACAGGAACAATAGATTGCGACACTAAAATATTCTCCCCTAGTTTTGCTTTACTAATAGTATACAGGAGGAGTACCCTGAATCATAGATACCTGGTTATGATATGCTTACAAATAGAGTTGGAAAAAATC
>NZ_JBBJZY010000006.1:0-93391 GCF_038148955.1 Streptococcus pseudopneumoniae | reverse complement strand
ATAACTGTCAAGAAAACCAGCTAGTCAAGATGTCATTCTTAGAACTAAACGTCTAGTCACAGATTACTCAAAACACTGTTTTGAGGTTGTGTATAAAGATGCTGGGTAAAAGTCTTCTCATAATAAAACGTTTGGTATCAATGTTTTATTATGAGAAGACTTACTTTTTTACTGAAATTGAATTTTTCCTAGCCTCAACATCATATAAACCCCAAGTTCAATCTGACCTGGTTTGAAGAGATTTTCGAAGCAGATAAGGTTTTACTAAAACTAAAAAAAATGATATAATCAAACTGATTAAATGTTTTAAAAATAAAGGAGAATTTTAATGTCTTACCAAGAAAATTACCAGAAATGGGTTGATTTTGCGGAGCTTCCTGACTACCTTCGTCAAGATTTGGAAAATATGGATGAAAAAACAAAGGAAGATGCCTTCTATACAAATCTTGAATTTGGTACTGCAGGTATGCGTGGCTTGATTGGTGCTGGTACAAACCGCATCAACATCTACGTTGTTCGCCAAGCTACTGAAGGTTTGGCTCGTTTGATTGAGTCAAAAGGTGGAAACGAAAAAGAACGTGGTGTCGCAATCGCCTACGATAGCCGTCACTTCTCACCTGAGTTTGCCTTTGAATCTGCGGCAGTTCTTGCTAAACACGGCATCAAATCTTATGTATTTGAAAGCCTTCGTCCAACTCCAGAACTCTCATTTGCAGTTCGTCACCTCAACTGTTTCGCAGGTATTATGGTCACAGCCAGCCACAACCCTGCTCCATTTAACGGTTACAAGGTTTACGGTGAAGACGGTGGACAAATGCCTCCACACGACGCAGACGCTTTGACTACTTATATCCGTGCAATCGAAAACCCATTTGCAGTTGAAGTTGCTGATGTGGAAGCTGAAAAAGCTTCTGGCTTGATTGAAGTTATCGGCGAAGCTGTTGACGTAGAATACCTCAAAGAAGTTAAAGATGTCAACATCAACCCAGCCTTGATTGAAGAATTCGGTAAAGACATGAAGATTGTTTACACACCACTTCATGGTACTGGTGAAATGTTGGCTCGTCGTGCTCTTGCCCAAGCTGGATTTGACTCTGTTCAAGTTGTTGAAGCGCAAGCAACTGCTGACCCTGACTTCTCAACTGTTAAATCTCCAAACCCAGAAAGCCAAGCAGCCTTTGCACTTGCTGAAGAACTTGGTCGTCAAGTTGGTGCAGATGTTCTTGTCGCAACTGACCCTGATGCTGACCGTGTTGGCGTTGAAGTTCTTCAAAAAGATGGTAGCTACCTCAACCTTTCAGGTAACCAAATCGGTGCTATCATGGCTAAATACATCTTGGAAGCCCACAAAAATGCTGGAACTCTTCCTGAAAATGCAGCCCTATGTAAATCTATCGTATCAACTGACTTGGTAACGAAAATCGCTGAAAGCTACGGCGCAACCATGTTCAACGTTTTGACAGGTTTCAAATTCATCGCTGAAAAAATCCAAGAATTCGAAGAAAAACACAATCACACTTACATGATGGGATTTGAAGAAAGCTTCGGTTACTTGATTAAACCATTCGTACGTGATAAAGACGCTATCCAAGCTGTTCTTGTCGTTGCTGAACTTGCTGCCTACTATCGTTCACGTGGTTTGACACTTGCTGACGGTATCGAAGAAATCTACAAAGAATACGGCTACTACGCAGAAAAAACTATCTCTGTTACCCTTTCAGGTGTCGATGGTGCTGAACAAATCAAAGCGATTATGGCTAAATTCCGCAACAATGCTCCAAAAGAATGGAACGCAACAGCTATCACTGTCGTAGAAGACTTCAAAGCTCAAACTGCTACTGCTGCTGACGGAACTGTTACAAACTTGACAACTCCTCCAAGTGATGTTTTGAAATACACACTTGCTGATGGTTCATGGATTGCCGTTCGCCCTTCAGGTACAGAACCAAAAATCAAGTTCTACATTGCAGTTGTAGGTGAAACCAACGAAGAATCACAAGCTAAAATTGCTAACATCGAAGCAGAAATCAATGCTTTTGTAAAATAAAGTCCTATAAAAGATGAGACAAACCAATCTCATCTTTTTTCGTATCAAATCTAAGCAATTTTAGAAACTTTATGGCATACTAGACATATCAATGAAAGCGAGGTAATCTCATGGAACAATTTTTAGAAAACATCAAAGACCTTGAAGTCACTACAGTTGCGCGTGCGCAAGAAGCTCTTGATAAAAAAGAAACTGCAACCTTCTTTATCGGTCGCAAAACTTGCCCTTACTGCCGTAAATTCGCAGGTACATTGGCAGGTGTCTTAGCTGAAACTAAAGCTCACATCTACTTCATCAACAGTGAAGAAGCAAGCCAACTCAATGAGTTGCAATCATTCCGCTCACGCTACGGAATCCCAACTGTACCAGGCTTTGTTCACATTGCAGATGGACAAATCAATGTCCGTTGTGACTCTTCAATGTCAGCACAAGAAATCAAAGATTTCGCAGGATTGTAAAAAATCAGCTAACAAGTCTTAAAATTACAAAAACGCATAATGTAAGGTGCAAAAACCTTGATATTATGCGTTTTATTGTCCCTGAAACAGTTGTAGTAAAATAAAATAATAATAGAACAAATCGATCAGGACAGTCAAATCGATTTCTAACAATGTTTTAGAAATCACAGTGGGCTATTCCATATTCAATTATCCAGATTCAATCGCTATTATCGTTTTCCTAGATTACAAAAAACTACGTTTTGCTAATCAAAACGCAGTCTCATTCACTATTTTATCTTACTGTCCTTCTTTCACTTCTTTGGTTGCTACATCTTCTCCAAACCATTTTTGGCTGATTTCTTGGAACTTGCCGTCCTTGTAAAGACTAGAAAAAGCTTCATTTATCTTCTTAACCAGAGTTGTATCTTCCTTACGTGCTCCAACCGCAAAAGCTTCTGTTTCTAGTCCAACTGTAAAGACATTATAATCGTTTAAAACGCCTTCTGCTTCTAAATAATAATTTGCATAGACACGATCAATCAATAGACCATCAATTCGATCGTTTTTCAAATCAATCAAGGCTTCATTAAAGGTTTGGTATTGATTCGCTTCCTTATTAGCAACAATATCCTTTAAAATCGCTGGGTTTGCTTCAAAGTCCGCATATCCAGATGAACCGGCTTGCGCTCCTAATGTCTTTCCAGCCATATCCTTTGCAGTCGTGATACCAGATGATTTCTTGGTCACCAATACCTGCTCATTCTTCATATATGAGTTACTGAAAGCCACCTTTTCACGGCGTTCATCTGTAGCGGAATAGCCATTCCAAATCAGATCAATCGTTCCTTTTGTCAATTCAGCTTCTTTCAAATCCCAATCGATCGGTTGCCAATTTACCGTAATTCCGTATTTTTCAAAAACAGCTGTAGCTAAATCAATATCAAATCCTGCATAAGAACCATCTTTCTGAGCAAATCCCATTGGAACAAATGTACTATCAAATCCAATAGTAATAGACTTGTTAGACTCGTACTTAGACCAATTATCTCCACTAGTTTCGCTAGCATTTTTCCCACAAGCTACTAAGAACAAAGCAGTCATCAGACTGACTAATACAAGCATCCATTTTTTCATCCATTTTTCCTCCTATTTAGGTTCTACTTTCAATAATACATCTGCGATATTTTCAGCAAACTGCAAATCGTGGGTTACCACAATCTGTGTCATCCCAAGTTCCCTATTTTGCAAGATTAGCTTCTCCACTTCCAAACGTAATTCTGGATCCAGGGCAGAAGTTGGTTCATCGTAGCCAATGATTTCTGGGTCAATCATCATAGCACGCGCCAAGGCCACCCGCTGCTTTTGCCCACCAGATAGTGAGAATGGATAAGCATCTGCGTGTCCTCCTAGTCCTAACTGTTCCAAGAGACCACGCGCCTTCTTCTCAGCCTCCTCCTGCTTCATTCCCATGGTCTTCACAGGCGATAGGGTCAAATTGTCCAGAACTGATAAATGAGGGAACAGTTGAAAATCTTGGAAGACAAATCCTAGTAGATTCCGCTTCTGCAACTCATCCAGTTCTAAAGGTTGTCCATTATAAAAGATTTGCCCTGAATCAATGGTTTCCAGACCTGCAAGCATACGTAAGAGGGTCGTCTTACCTCCACCAGAAGGTCCAACGATAGCCAGGATTTGCTTTTCAGGAATACTTAGACTGAAATCAGACAGAATTTGTTTGTCTCCAAATTTCTTATTGATATTTCGTAATTCTAACATGGCAGCCTCCTATCTATAATAACTATACTTCTTCTCAACTTTTTTGGAAATAATTGTCACAATCCCAATTAAAATCAAGTAAATGGCACCTGCCAAGAACATGGGAACTAGACTGGCGTCACGGTTGGCAGCTGTTCGACTAGCCAAGATAAGGTCTGAAATCCCTAGAGCGTAGACCAGAGACGTATCCTTGACCAAACTCATAACTTCATTAAAGACACTAGGAAGAACGATCTTGGTCACTTGGGGCAAGATAATATAGCGCACTGTGTCAAAAGGGCTAAACTTCAAGACCTTGGCAGCCTCATACTGTCCTCTTGGAATAGTGTCAATTCCCCCACGGAAAATTTCTGCAAAGTAAGCTGCATAGTTGAGAACAAAGGCAATAATGGCAGCAGGAAGGCGATCTAAACGAATCCCAATACTTGGGAGCACATAATAAATAAAAATCAGTTGCAAGAGTAAGGGAGTTCCTCGCATAACCCAGATGTAAATGTTAATCAGATAATGGAGGGGCTTCCAATGGACTTGCAAGGCAAAGGCAATCAAAACGCCCAAAGGAATCGAAAATAGCAAGACCAGTGCAAAGACCTGTACAGTCGTGCTCGCACCATTCAGTAAACTCGGTAATATCTCAAATAAATAAGACATACTGCACCTCCTAAAAGTAATTGTTCCTATTATAGCATGAATAAACAAAATAACCAACCATTTTTGTAAAAAAATTCTATCATATACAAATAAAAACCGTAGCTATCAAAAGAGATAAACTACAGTTCTATATGTTTAAACATTTTTACAATCTCTCAAACAGTTCTTGCATTTGAACATCATCTGGAACTAGTTTTAAGTAAGCGTGAGCATGGACTTTTGCTTCTTCAAAATAGCCTAATTCACGCAAGAGATAGATATAGTGTTCCAGAAATTCTGGATTGTCCTTCAAATCTCCTGCCAACTCTTGGTAATGCTCATAGGCAGTATCCAAATCGTCCATTTCTTGATAGGAACGAGCAATCATCCACTTGGTCAAAAGGTTTTCTGGCTCCTCGCTCTGCAAGTCTAGAATATCCTCATAACGCTCCTGCTCCAGATAAATAGTGGCCAAACGAAGCAAGATTTCTTCTGTATCCTCAGCGTCTTCTTTTGCAGTAAGAAGATAATTTTCTGCCCCACTAGCATCATGCAATTCATAAGAAAATTGTGAAGCAGCCAGTAAGAGACGCGTTTCAAAGGGATTTTTCTCTAGGCCTTGCTTAGCGATACGCAGAGCTTCTTGAACTTGATGTTCCTTATGTAAGGCCTGACTGTAGCCATACTCATATCCTTCAAAGTCAGGAGAAATGGTATCGATCTGCTTAAAATATAGGACAGCTTTTTGGTATTCTTCTTGATCAAAGTAAAGGCTGGCTAACTCAAAAGCTGTTAGGTCATCATATTCTAACTCCAGAGCTTTTTCTAAAAACTCTATGGCCGTTTCAAATTTCCCTAACTGAGCATAGGCAAAACCAATTCGTTGATAGGTGGAAATCCCTGTCTGCTCATAAATCGAGCGATTATCTAACTGGGCATAGCCCTGAATGGCCTCTTGGTAATTTTCCAACTCACTATCCAATTCCGCCAAGCCCAATATCAAGAGAGGATCCTCTGAGTAAGTCAATGCCTCCAGCAATTTCTCACGCGAAACATCTGTCAAACCTTCCAGCTGGTAGAGGTCTGCTTTCAGAGCCAAAGCCGAAACATACCAGTCACTGTCAGGTTGAATTTCTTCTAGGTAAGCAAAGGCTTCTTCGATTTGACCATCCTCGCTAGCAATTGCTGCTAGATTTAGATTAACCTCTGGGAAATCCTCTACAATTTTCAGGTAAATTTCCTTAGCCTGAGGATAGAAACCAATTCCTTCTAGATAAGTGGCTAACTCATACAAAAGGTCACTTGAATCACTTTCTAACGCTTTGACGAAATAATGCTCAGCCTTAGTTAAATCTTGTTCCTCCAAAGCCTGCAACATCTGTTGACTATTGTTCACTCTTGACTTCCTCTCCCTCTAGTTCATATAGGCCACTGACTACCTTATACCATTCAAAAATCGCTGAAATGACAACCTTAGCAGAGGCATAAACTGGAATACCGAGTAAAACTCCCCAAATACCAAACATGGATCCTGAAGTCAACAAGACAAAGAGAACATTGATGGGATGGATGTTTAATTGACTTCCCAAAATCAATGGAGAGACAAAACGTCCTTCAATAGTTTGTTCTACGATAAAGACAATCACCACTTTTAACAGCATAACTGGTCCAGCAATCAAGCCCAATACTAGGGCAGGAAGCATAGCTAAGAAGCTACCAAGATAAGGAACCAGATTTAAAATACCAGCAGTAACACCCAGCGTAACCGCATAGCGTAGACCGATAATCTTGAAGAAGATCATAAACATTACTGCTACAATAATAGCTACTGTCACTTGCCCTCGAACATAGTTGGACAACTGTTGATTCACATCTGATAAAACTTGTCCAACAGGTTCTTTCAATTTCGTAGGCATGAATTGGGTCAAATAGTTACGCAAGCCTTTCCCATCACGCAAGAGATAAAAGAGCATGAACGGAACGATAATCAAGGCAACAATCACTTGAGATGCCCCGCTAATAAATGCACTCACCCAGTTAACTGCCTGAGATGAAACCTTGCTCGCCCAAACTGTAGCCTGACTTGAGAAGTTTGTCAAAACTTGCTCTAACTGAGGTCTGAAATCATCTGGCAGGTGCTGGGCTACCAATCCATTAACAATCCTATCTATATCTTCTAAGTAAACAGGAACGTTTCTTGCAAAGGTCAAAACCTGGCGTTGCAGATTTGGAATGGCGACTGCCAAACCCCAAATGATAAAGAGAGCGATAATAACAAAGACAATAGTGATAGCTATAACACGATTAACCTTATGCTTCTCCATCCAATCAACAATGGGATTCAATAAATAATATAGCAGGCCAGATAGAATGACCGGCAACATCACAACTGCTAAAAAGTCTAAAACAGGTGAAAATAGAAAACTAATCTTACTTAAAATAAACAGATTGAGTCCCAATAATAAGGTTACTAAAAATACCGTAATGGCTTTGTTATCTAAAAACCACTTGAAAAACCAAGATAGGCTAAAATGTTTCTCTTTTTGCTCCATAAATACTTCCTTTCTATCGTTCTCTCATTATACCATTTTTGAAGTAAAATAACTCTTTTTTTAAGTGCTTATACTCTTCGAAAATCAAATTCAAACCACGTCAGCTTCGCCTTGCCGTACTCAAGTACAGCCTGCGGCTAGCTTCCTAGTTTGCTCTTTGATTTTCATTGAGTATTACATGGAGACAGCGATATAAAAAATCCCCTCAAAAGAGGAGATTCGATTAGTCTTGAATATGACGGTCTAAGTTCTTCTGATAATCAGCATTTGATTTGGCTTTTTCATCAGCAAATTTCTTGCGGAAGTCATCCATTTCTTTAGACGTTACAATCTTGTCTTGTAATTTTTGGTACTTGTAGCTGTTTTCACTTGTCTTATCACCTACCCAACCACCTGCACCGCTACCTGGAACTTTCTTCGTTATTAGCATTTGGGCACCATCTGAGTGTACAGGAATAACCAAGGCACTATCTGTTAACCAAGCTTGTGCTTTAGCATATTTAGAATAACGTTTTTGCAGATCTATTTTCTCACCACTAGCATCCGTAATTAACTCTTTAAACTTATCTAAACCAACAGCTTTGATTGCCGGATTATCTGTACCTGGTGCTACACCAAGTGCTCCTAGAAGAGTTGGACCAGATGTTGGATCAAATACATCTAAATAGGTTGATGGATCTGCATAATCAGGACTCCAACCACTATTTACATTGATATCCCAATCAGTATTGTTAGTCGATGTTGCAAATACTGTCATATTTCCCAATTCATCATCAGAAACTTGTTGAATGTCAATCACTATATTTTCAGAGCCTAAGGCTTCCTCAATGGATTGTTTATAAGATTGGGCTTGACGAATAAAATCTGTCTGAGTAGAGGAAACTGGAAGGTCTAAATGAACGGGGAACTGTACTCCATCGGCTTGAAGTGTTTTCTTAGCAACTTCAAATTTAGCTTTAGCCTTGTCTACATTATGGAGTGAATCCTGGGCATCATCAAGACTGACATCTTTCCATACATCATCTAACTTATCCAGTTCTGCCTTAGCTACTTGCCCAAATGACTGCTCTCCAACTTGGACAAATGTTGGAGGGGTAAAACTTGTACGTAATTTACGAGGTGCCACTTCGTCCCCAAATACTTGAGATACTGCAGCGGTACGATCTGCAGCGAAAGCCAAGGATTGACGGAAATCTTTATTCAACAAAGCCTTTTTAGTGGATGATTTTTCCGCATCACTTGTTTTAGCAGTATGGTTATAAGCTACACGATCAATATTAGTAGACATATAGAATACGCCACCTCTTTGTGGACCATATACAATATTATCCTTGTATTTTTCTTTTAGACGTTCATAATTGGCAGAATTTTTAAAGAGAGGCGCCGCTGGATAATGTCCTTCATCAAAGCCACGTCCAAGAGAATCGGCGTCTTGACCATCAAAGAAAGATAATTTAATATCATCAATAAAGACATTTTGCTTATCCCAATAGTTTTGATTTTTGGTCATCTCAATGGAAGATTTAGATGTCAATCCCTTGAGGAGGTAGGCACCATTATAAAGAATGCTTGTTACATCAGTCGCCTTCCCAAAGTCATCTCCTTTAGAAGCCAAAAAGTCCTCGCTAATTGGGGCAAGAACGCCCATTGTTGTCTTAGAATTCCAGAAAGATTCTGGATGGTTCAAAGTGTAAACAACCGTATAATCATCTGTCGCTTTTACACCAACAGTAGAGAAATCTGTTGTTTTTCCATTGACATAATCGTCCAAACCTTGAACTGAGTCTTGAACCAGATAAAGAGCCTGTGATTTTTTATCAGCTGCGTGCTTCAGACCAGTTACAAAGTCCTGAGCTTTGACTTCACCATACTCTTCGCCTTCATTGGTATACCATTTGACACCCTGACGGATTTTATAGGTATAGGTCAAACCATCTTTTGAAACAGTCCAATCTTCTGCAACTGATGGAATTAGATTTCCATATTGATCATTTTCAAGTAGACCGTCAATAACATTACCTGTAATTTGTTTAGTGCTAGCAGTTCCAGAAACTGTATAATCCAGAGTCGTAGGATCTGTAGAGAAGACATAGGTATAGGTAACAGGTTTAGTAGCATCTTTACCACCTGTTGAACACGCTACTAGCATAGCCGCCGAGAGTATAGCTACACCAGCTGCTAGAAAAACTCGTTTTTTCATAGTAAGGACTCCTTTAAACATTTTATGAGTTCATTATAGCACTTTTAAGAAGAAAAGTAAGGAAAACAATCTCAATATTATTATATTTTTCAAAAAACCAATCAATTATTTTTTAAAGTGCTTACATCTAATTGGATGTCTTTAATTGGCTTGTTTTTGTGATATAATAGTCTTATCTTTATATAGAGGTAACGTTATGAAAGAAACTGTTTATTTTGGAACTTATACACGTCGTACTTCCCAAGGGATTTACAAGGCTGACTTTGATACAGAAACTGGTCAGCTTTCAAACCTAGAACTTTTTGCAGCTGAGCCAAGTCCAACCTACCTTGCCTTTGACCAGCACCAACATTTATACACCGTTGGTAGTCAAGACGATAGGGGGGGAATTGCAGCCTATCAAACTGACGGGACTTTATTAAATCATGTCGTGGAAGAAGGAGCTCCCCACTGTTATGTTGTCGTTGATGAAAAGCGTGATTTGGTCTATGCAGCCAACTACCATAAAGGACAGGTACTTGTTTATAAACGTCAGGAAGACGGTAGTCTCCTACTTAGTGATGTGGATCAACACAGTGGCAAAGGCCCACATGAAAATCAAGCTTCTCCCCACGTTCACTTTACAGATTTAACACCTGACCACTATCTAGTGACCTGTGATTTGGGTACTGACCAAGTCATCACTTATGACCTTAATCAAGAAGGGAAATTATCTAAGCTCTATACCTACCATAGCCAGCCAGGCGCAGGCTCACGCCATATCGTTTTCCATAACCACTATAAAATTGCTTATCTGATTTGTGAACTCAATAGTACTATCGAGGTTTTAATTTACGATGGTGTTGGCGAATTTGAACGCATGCAGGTCATTTCAACTTTACCAGAAGCTTACGAAGGCTTTAATGGAACCGCTGCTATTCGTCTCTCTAAAGACGGTAAGTACCTCTATGCTTCTAACCGTGGTCATGATTCTATCGCAGTATATACAATCCTTGCGGACGGTAGCTTAGAGTTATTAGAAATCGTTCCAACACATGGTCAGACTCCACGTGATTTTGATTTGACACCTGACCAAAAATTTCTTATTGTTGTCCACCAAGACTCTGACAATGCAACTGTCTTTAAACGTAATTGTGACAATGGCCGTCTAGCAGAACTCTCCAACGACTTCCATGTTCCCGAAGCAGTCTGCATCCGTTTTGCTCCTTAATAAAACATAAAAAATGAACTTGGATTTTCAAGTTCATTTTTTCTTATAGTCAATGAAAATCAAAGAGCAAACTAGGAAACTAGCCGCAGGCTGTACTTGAGTACGGCAAGGCGACGTTGACGTGGTTTGAATTTGATTTTCGAAGAGTATTATAGTCTATTTCCGACATTTATACGGTTAATGGCACGTTGCAGTGCAATCTTCGCACGACGTTCTTGGTCAATCAAGTGTTTGTCTTGTGCTTCTTCAATTGCACGTTCTGCACGAAGTTTGGCACGTTCTGCACGACTGACATCGATATCACGAGCACGTTCTGCAGAGTCAGCGACAATTGTGATCATATCATTGGCAATTTCAATAACACCGCCGTTTACTGCAATCCAGTTCACGTGATCTTCGTCATCAATACGTTTTACCTTTACTTCATCAACTGCTAAAACCGCAATCATATTTTCATGTCGTGGCAAGATCCCCATCTCACCATCCAGAGTTCGAACCGATACATAGCTGGCATGGTGATCATAGACGAGGCCATCTGGTGTCACGATCTGGACAGTTAACTGAGCCATAGATCACCTCTTAAAATCCCATTTTTTCAGCTTTGGCAATCACATCTTCGATAGAACCTACACCACGGAAGGCATCTTCTGGCAAGTGGTCGTGTTTACCATCAAGGATTTCCTTAAAGCCACGAACAGTTTCAGCAACTGGAACATAAGAACCTGGCTGACCAGTAAATTGTTCCGCAACGTTGAAGTTTTGTGACAAGAAGAACTGGATACGACGGGCGCGAGCAACCAAGGTCTTTTCTTCATCAGAAAGCTCATCCATACCAAGGATAGCAATGATATCTTGCAATTCATGGTAACGTTGGAGGACACGTTTTACTTCTGCAGCAACTGCATAGTGCTCTTCTCCAACGATTTCAGGTGCTAGAGCACGTGAGCTTGAAGCAAGTGGGTCAACGGCTGGGTAAATACCCAATTGTACCAACTTACGTTCCAAGTTTGTTGTTGAATCCAAGTGAGCGAAGGCTGTTGCTGGCGCTGGGTCAGTATAGTCATCCGCTGGCACATAGATAGCCTGGATAGAGGTTACAGAACCCTTCTTGGTTGATGTAATACGTTCTTGCAATTGACCCATTTCCGTAGCAAGTGTTGGTTGGTAACCAACGGCTGATGGCATACGACCCAAAAGGGCAGATACCTCTGAACCAGCCTGAGTGAAACGGAAGATATTATCGATAAAGAGAAGCACGTCTTGGCCTTCTACATCACGGAAGTATTCAGCGATTGTCAAACCAGTAAGGGCAACACGCATACGTGCTCCTGGTGGCTCATTCATCTGACCAAATACCATGGCTGTTTTCTCGATAACACCTGATTCTTTCATTTCCCAGTAAAGGTCGTTCCCCTCACGAGTACGTTCCCCAACACCAGTAAATACTGAAATACCACCGTGTTCTTGGGCAATATTGTGAATCAATTCTTGGATCAAGACAGTTTTACCAACTCCGGCACCACCGAAAAGTCCAACTTTACCACCTTTAAGGTAAGGGGCAAGAAGGTCGATAACCTTGATCCCTGTTTCAAGGATTTCAGAAGAGGTAGACAACTCATCAAAAGTTGGAGCTTTTTTATGAATTGGCTGACGCTCTGCGTCTTCTGTAAAAGGAGCTTCCAAGTCAATGGTATCTCCCAAAACATTGAAGACACGTCCCAAAGTTTCTTTACCTACTGGTACAGAGATTGGACGACCTGTGTCCAATACTTCCATTCCACGAGTCAACCCATCTGTTGATTCCATGGCGATAGTACGGACCATACCATCTCCTAACTCCAAGGCTACTTCAAGGACGATTTTTGTTTTTCTTTCGTCATTTTTGTAGACGACAAGTGCATTGTTAATCTCAGGAAGTTTTTCCCCTGCTGCAAACAAGACGTCTACAACGGGACCGATAACCTGAGCAATTTTACCTGAACTCATCTCCTTCTCCTATTCTATATAAGATACTGTCGGTTCCTAGTTCAACTAGGTCCTAAGTTCATTTTCATACGAGCTGGACTAGAGCCTATTCTAAGGCACTAGCTCCTGCTACGATTTCTGTAATTTCTTGTGTAATCGCCGCCTGTCTGGCACGGTTATACTGAATTGTCAAATCATTGATGACTTTTTTAGCATTATCTGTCGCTGTTTGCATGGCTGTCATACCCGCAGCATTTTCAGCTGTCTTAGCATCGATAATAGCACCGTAAATCATACTTTCTGCAAACTGTGGCAACAACTGCTCCAAAATTTCTTCTCGGCTGGTTTCCAATTCAAAAGTCAAGCTGTAGTCTTCATCCGCTTCATTTGGATCCAAATCCACAATTGGGAGCATTTGTTCCACACGCATCTGGCTTGTCAAGGTATTGACATGGTGGTTGTAACAAACATAAAGCTCATCAAAAAGTTCATTTTGGTACATTTCAACAGTTTTTGAAATAATCTTACGAACTTGATCAAAGCTAGGTTGGTCTGCCAAGCCACGTAGTTCATAAAGTGGTTGAATACCACGAGCCTTAAAGAAATCAGCTCCCATTCCACCGATACAGATCATTTCAAAACCTGTACCGTCTGGGTGGTATTCTTCCGTCAACTCCATAACAGCTTTCAGAATAGAAGAATTATAACCTCCAACCAAACCGCGATCTGAAGTGATGACGATATAGCCTGTCTTCTTCACAGGACGGCTAATCAACATGGGATTAGTTGAACCACCAGCTCCATTACCATGAAGAATATCTGTCAAGAGCTTGCGAACTTTTTGAGCGTATACTTGGAAGTTGCGTGCAGCTTCTTCAGAGCGACCTAGCTTAGCAGCCGATACCATTTGCATGGCATTAGTGATTTGACTCGTATTTTTTGTTGAGGCGATTTTTGTTTTAATATCATTTAGAGATACTGCCATCTGACACCTCTATTCTTATTGGAAGCTGGTTTGATTGAGAAACTCTGTAATCGCAGCATCCAAGACTGCTTCTTCTGGCAAGTCTTTTGTATCACGAATGGTTTCTAAAATCTCTGGATGTTGAGCATCAAAGAAGGTATGGAACTCTTCCTCGAAACGAACGATGTCATCTACTGGAACAGTATCCAAGAAACCATGTGTCAAAGCATAAAGAATGGTTACTTGTTTCTCAACAGGTAATGGTTTGTGAACAGGTTGTTTCAAAACTTCAACTGTACGACGGCCACGGTTCAACTTAGCCTGTGTTGCTGCGTCCAAGTCAGAACCAAACTTAGTGAAGGCTTCCAACTCACGGTATGAAGCAAGGTCGATACGAAGTGTACCAGCAACCTTCTTCATGGCTTTGATTTGTGCAGAACCACCTACACGTGATACAGATGAACCCGCATCGATGGCTGGACGAATCCCCGCATTGAAGAGGCCATCGCCAAGGAAGATTTGTCCATCAGTGATAGAAATCACGTTGGTTGCGATATAGGCAGAGATATCTCCTGCTTGTGTCTCGATAAATGGTAGGGCTGTAATTGATCCACCACCCAGTTCATCAGAAACTTTAGCTGAGCGCTCAAGCAAACGGCTGTGAAGGTAGAAAACATCCCCTGGGAAGGCTTCACGACCTGGAGGACGACGAAGCAAGAGAGACAGTTCACGATAAGCTACCGCTTGTTTTGATAAATCATCATAAACGATCAAAACATGCTTGCCTTGGTACATAAATTCTTCCGCCATGGCAACCCCAGCATAAGGAGCTAGGAAGAGCAATGGAGATGGTTGTGAAGCAGAGGCTGTCACAACGATTGTGTAGTCCAAGGCACCGTACTGACGAAGTGTTTCTACTTGCGTACGAACTGTTGATTCTTTTTGTCCAATCGCAACATAGATACAGATCATATCTTGACCTTTTTGGTTCAAGATTGTATCAATCGCAATGGTTGTTTTCCCTGTCTGACGGTCCCCGATAATCAACTCACGTTGACCACGACCGATCGGTACAAGGGCGTCAATAGCTTTCAAACCAGTTTGCAATGGTTCTGATACAGACTTACGTTGCATAACACCAGGAGCTGGCGCTTCAACTGGACGAGTTTTATCAGTGTGGATTTCTCCAAGACCGTCAACTGGACGACCAAGTGGATCCACAACACGACCAATCAGACTTTCTCCTACTGGGACTTCCATGATTTTACCTGTACGGCGGATTGTATCACCTTCACGGATATCTGTAAAGTCACCAAGGATGATAATACCGACGTCTGTTGACTCCAAGTTTTGAGCCATCCCATAAGAGCCGTTTTCAAAAATCAACAACTCTCCACTCATGGCATTTTCAAGGCCGTGAGCACGCGCGATACCGTCCCCGATATAGGTTACAACACCTGTTTCAGTCACATCAAAATTGGGTTTGAAATTTTCAATTTGTTGCTTAATTAAAGCGCTGATTTCTTGTGCGTTAATTGCCAAAAGAACACCACTTTCTATTTCAAATTTTCTTTAACAACTTTAAGTTGTTGTTTAATACTCACATCAATTGTCTTGTGATTGGCAAAAATGACAAAACCACCAATGAGACTTTCATCGATTTCTTCTTTTACACTCCTTACTTTCAGAGACATTTTTTTCTCAATCAAAGGGAGCAAGCGACTCTTTTGTTCATCTGTTAGAGGATGAGCAGAAGTAATCGTCACTTCAAATCGATTTGTTTCTTTTTCAAGTCGGTTCAAGCAATCTACAAGTACATCATAGAAAAGATTCGCTCTGTGATTGTAGACCAGAACCTGGATAAAGTTTTGTATTAAAGGTGACACAGAATCTTGGAAAAAAGCAATTGTTTTTTCCTTATCCGACTCGTCTACTGCCACTTGTTTTAAAAAAGAAGGCAGACCTGTTTCTTCAGCAACTTGCTTCATTTGAGTCAAGTCTGAAAAGATACGGTCTTCTTCTCCTTTTTCAAGTACCAATTGGACAAAAGGCATGCTGTATTTTTCAATTACCTTTACTGTTTTCTTGTCCATTAAGCTTCTCCTAGCTGATCGATATACTGATCAATGAGTTCTTTATGGGCATGACCGTCAAGGTTTTGTGAGATGATTTTACCAGCCAAGCTGATGGTCAAATCTGCTACCTCACCCTTAACACTTTGTAAAGCTTCAGCTTTATTTTGAGCAATTTCTTGGTTTGCTTTTTCTTTTAAGCGTCCTGCTTCTAGTTTAGCATCTGCTAAAATACTAGCCTTACTTTGCTCAGCTGTTTCCTTTGCATTTTCAATGATTGTCTTGGCTTCTTTGCGGCTGCCTGCCAATTCATCTTCACGTTTCTGAGCTAAGGCTTCTGCTTTTTGACGTGCCTGTTCAGCACTGTCAATATCAGTAGCGATTTTTTCAGCTCTTTCTTCGAAAATGCCTGTAATATTAGACCATGCAAACTTTTTAATCAAGACTAGCAAAAGAATAAAAGAGCCAGCGATTAAAATAAAGTTACCAATCAATTCACCTACTGTAACGTGCATCAGTTACTCCTTTCTACTCTTCTCCATCATTTATCTTATTTCCTAGGTACATAGAAGACAACATGGTAAACACATAGGCTTGGATGCAGGAAATAAAGACAGAAAAGGCTGTCCAAGCCAAGTTAGCACCAAAAGCAACTGGATACCAATAGAGAGCTTGATGAGATAGAGTGATCAGCAGACTAGCCATCACCTCTCCTGCAAAAATATTTCCGAACACCCGCAAGGCAAGTGATAAAAAGTTGGTAAATTCTTCTAAGATGTTCATGGGAGTCATAAAGCCAGGTGTGATATAAGCTTTTAGATATTTTTTAATCCCACGACGACGAATACCCTCGATGTGTGTCAATAAAATAATGCCGAATGATAAGGCCAAGTCATACTGTAAATTTGCAGTTGGAGATGTCCAAAGATTGGTTCCATCTGTAGACTGGATCTTAGCCATCAAACCGAGGTTATTTGCCAGTACCATAAACAGAAATAGACAAAGGAAAAAGAGCGAGTAGTCTTTCATGTAGCTTTTACCAATGTTAGGTTCTGTAAATCCAATAACAAAGTCATAGAAATACTCAAGTACATTTTGCTTTCCTTTGGGTTTCAAGGTCATATTGCGACTCGCCCAATAAATAAAGACAAAAATAACTCCCACAATCAACAAGGTCATGGCTAACATGGTCAAATCAAAGGTAACAGGACCAATAGAGATGGTTGGAGTAATACTTTCTTCCATCTAAAATCCTCCCTTTTCTTCTCGTTCCGTTTGTCTATTTGATGATGAATGAAAAGACGAGGGTAACCAAGAACGTTCCTTCAATAAAGGCAATCCCCATAATCATCAAGCTACGCAATTCAGAAATAATATCTGGTTGGCGAGCTGCAGATTTAAGCAAACCGTTCATCAAAAAGCCTTCCGCAAGGGATACACCCATACAGGCAAGACATAGACCAAAAAATGTTAAATTCATGATAAATTCTCCTTTTGAATTAAAACTTACTTACTTAGTGTAGTCCTAAAATTTCGATTTGTCAACTTTTTTTGCACATTGGAAGCGTTTAATGAAAATTACTTCCATTTTCTTTCGTATTTCACTCTATTCTGAAAAAACTTGTGTATATTTACTGAAGCTAGGAGGCCTTGCCTGTAAATTTAATGAAAGTAACACAAAATCCGAGAAGGGAATCTCGGATTAAGGTCAATCTAAAAAGATAGAGAGTTTTGACTTTAAATAAATTGTTTTAAAATATCAACAACATTGCTTCTTTTCTTAACCTTATAGACCTTGATTCCCAACTTCTCAGCTGCCATTGTATTGTCCTCCATATCGTCTAAAAAGACATAATTTCTAGGTTCTATCGAGAACCTCCTCCATAGTGATTTGAAAAATCCCTCTTTGCTCTATACTTTCATATTCTCCTTACAAATCCTTTTGATAGTAAAATCTTTGCCCTGTGTAGGGATAGTCTTGCAAGGTAAAAACTTCCTTGTAGCCATGCTTCTGATAAAAGTCCGGTGCCTGAAACTGGTAAGTATTGACAAAAGCAAAACGACAGTTTCGATTCTTAGCTTCAGTTTCTGCTTGTTGCAATAGTTTTGAACCGATTCCTTGCCCTCTCAGTTCCTCTTTTACAAATAAATACTCGATTTCTAGCCAATTTCCAAAAGTCTCTGCTATCAAACCTGCCAGGAGATTGCCCTTTTCATCTTCAACATAAAGATTAAGTGGCTCACTTTCAGCCTCTTCTCTTTTTGAACGGTTATAAGCACGAATCAAATTCCCAATTTCTTGTGCTTTCTGAGACTCCTTGTTTTCCAATCTAAAGTACATCTAAACCTCCTCAAACACTGTTACAGCTTGATTATAGTCCTATTTCAATAGACTGTCAAACTAGAAAAAACCCACCAACCTAAGTTGATGAGTTTCAAATCTATTTTCTAAATTTCCACTGGCTGTAAATCCCGAAACCGATAATCCAGATAGCTGAGCCAATTGCTCCGACAAATGTAGACTCTTGTAAAAAGAGGGTTACAAAGACAAAGGCAAAGAAGAGCATGGTTAAAGGATTTAGGAAACGATAATGGGGCATGAGATAGCCATCCGCCATAAAGTCCTGCGACTTGCGATACTTAAGGTGAGCCACCATAATCAAGATATAGATAGCGATATAGACACCTGATGATGATGCCGTAATCAAGGCAAAGGCATCCGAAACTCCTGGCAAGACGTTGATAAAGGCTGCTAGGGCAATCAAAATCGCTGAGGCAATGATGGCATTTTGTGGCACGTTGTGACGAGACAGGGTATCTGCTTTAATAGCCTTTAGGAAGCGATTTGGCGAATCATGGGCAATCTGATACAAGTGACGACCTGTTGAATAAAGGGTTGAGTTAAGGGCAGATGCTGCTGATGTCAAAACGACGAAGTTAATCAAGGCTGCTGCCCACTTGACACCGGCCAATTCAAATACTGTAACAAAAGGTGAATCAGCAGAGGCAAGCTCACGCCAAGGAATGATAGCCATGATGGCTAAGAGGGCACCACCGTAGAAAAAGGCGATACGCAAAGGAATTTCCTTAACGGCTTTTGGCAAGACCTGACGTGGATTTTTGGTTTCAGAAGTTGTAACCCCAATAAACTCAATCATGAGGTAGGCAAAGAACACCATCTGGAAGGCCATGACAAAGTTGACTCCACCATTAGGGAATAGTGAGAAATTGTCGGCGATATTGGCCAAACTTGCTACTCCATGAGGTGTCTTAAAGCCTGTCAAGACCATAAAGACTCCTGTCGCAATCATGGCTAAAATAGCCACAATCTTGACCATCGCAAACCAAAACTCAACTTCTCCAAAGAGCTTCACCGCAATCAGATTGACCAAGGCTAGAATGGTCAAAAATCCAATCTCAATCATCCAACTCGGCCAAGTTGGAAACCAAAATTGCACATAATGTGCGATAGCAGTGATTTCCGCCATACCGATAAAGACAACAGATAGCCAGTAAGACCAAACCGAGAAATAACCCCAGCCCTTACCCAAATGGCGCGTGATGAAGTTGATAAAGGTATGTTGCTCAGGATCTTGGTAGAGCATTTCCCCAACCGCACGCATCATGAGGAACATGAAAGCCCCAGTAATCATATAAATCAGTACAATGGAAGGACCTGTTAGGCTGATAGAGCGACCTGCTCCTAAAAAGAGTCCTGTTCCGATTGTTCCAGCGATGGCCATAACCTGTACGTGACGATTGGTCAGACCACGCTCCATCTTGTTTTTCTTCTTTGAACTCATATAGTCTCCAATTTCAATTTAAAATGGAAAAAGGAGTGAGTGAAGCGCACAGCCTCCCCACTCCTTTTTCTGTTTTTAGGCTGTTTTTTCAACCTTCAAGATTTTTACATCATAGCTACCAACAGGCGTTTCAATGGTTGCTGTGTCACCTGTTTTCTTGCCAATCAAGGCTTGTCCAATTGGACTTTCATTTGAAACCTTACCTGCAAAGGCATCCGCACCTGCTGAACCTACGATAATATAAACTTCTTCTTCGTCCTCACCAATTTCTTGGATAGTGACTGTTTTACCAATCGCTACTTCGTCTTGGGCAACTGCGTCACTATTGACGATTTCAGCATAGCGGATTTTTGTTTCCAAGCTAGAGATTTGTCCTTCAACAAAGGCTTGTTCATCCTTAGCTGCTTCGTATTCACTGTTTTCTGAAAGGTCACCGTATGAACGGGCAATCTTAATGCGTTCTACCACTTCTGGTCGACGAACCAATTTCAATTCTTCTAATTCTTTTTCAAGTTTTTCCTTTTCCTCAAGGGTCATAGGATATGTTTTTTCTGCCATTTTTCTCAACTTTCTTCTGATGATATTTTCGAAAGAAAATTATGTGAAGTATCACATAATTTTAGTTTGTTTGGTTTAACTTGCTGTTGACATGTTCAGCGACATTGCGGTCGTGGTCTTCTTGATTGTTAGCATAGTAGACCTTGCCTTCTGTGACATCTGCTACAAAGTAGAGGTTATCGCTCTTAGTTTGATTGATGCTTGACTCAATCGCATCCAGACTTGGACTATCGACTGGACCAGGCATGAGACCTACATTTTTATAAACATTATAAGGTGAATCAATGTTGGTATCAATCGCAACATCCTCAGCTAGACTGATATTTTGCCCCAGTTTTCCTTGGGCATACAAGATTGCAATATTACTTTGAAGTGGCATATCACGATTCAAACGATTGTAGAATACACCTGCAATGAGCTTACGATCTTCTGTCTTGGCACCTTCTTTTTCGACCAAGGAAGCAATGGTCAACAACTCATTGACCGTCAAATTTTTAGATTTGATAGTACTATAGTAAGGAGATAGGTTCTTATCCATAGCAGCTAACATCTCATCAATCAAGCTCTCAACAGTTGTGCTTTCCTTGATAGAGTATGTAGCTGGGAAAAGGTATCCTTCCAAACGATAACGAGCCCCACTTTCCTTTGTAGGCAAGCTTTCAAGTAGACTCGGATATTTGGCAACTTCTTGACTGATAAACGTCTCATCTTGAACTTTTGCCAAGAAAGCCTCCGCTGTCAAAGGCTCTTTGAAGTCACCTTGCAATTGACCCACAGCTTGAGCAATCTGATCCAAAGTATAACCTTCTGGAATTGTCAAAGTCGCAAGGACAGGTTCTTGTGGTTCATCTGTTCCACCTTTTTGCAATTCATGGATGATATCTTCTGTACTCATACTCTTTTGCAAATTGTAGTAACCTGCTTTCAAGTCGGTATAATTTTTATACTTGGCATAAAAGCTAAAAATCAGACCATGCTTTACCAAACCAGCTTTTTCAAGCGTCGTACCGATTTCTTGAACGTTTGAACCTTCTGGAATTCCAACAGTAACATATTTCTTAGAATTAGCATCAACAGGCTGTAAAGATGACTGAACATACTGGTAACCAAAGTAACCACCTGCTGAGAGCAAGGCAAGGAATACAAGGAATGAAATCACAAAAGCTTTCACATGTGACTTCTTCCCTTTCTTAGCTTTAACTGGCTTGTCCATTTCTCTACGGCTACGGCGTGGTGTATCGCTGATGATATCCACTGTTTCTGTAGCAGGCGTAGGTGTTTCTGGAACTGCTTGTTCTGCTTTTTTCTCTGCCGTCTTATAGGAAACAGCTACCCTCGTTGGGGTTTCATTATATTCTCTTTCAACTTTGTGAGGTCTAACAGGACCTGGACCTGGTCTTGAGCCACTTTCTTCCGCTGGAGAAGAAGGCACATCTTGACTTGGATGGGTTGGGGCAGCAGGAGTTTCTCTTTGAATCTCATCTGCTGGAGAAGTTGGTACATCTTGACTTGGGTGAGTAGGCGCAGCAGGAGCTTTTCTCATAATCTCCTCTACCGCTGACAAGGAATCAGCCATGAGTTCTTCAGCTGAAGGTTCATTTGCAGGAGTAGGAACTACTGCCTCATCTTCTTTCAGAACTTCATCATAGCCTTTTACTTTTTCTAAATCTCTCAGAATCTGCTCTTTAAAGCTTAATTTCTCTTCTTCTCTTGACTTTTCACTCAAAAGTTTTTCCTCCTTGTTGACAATCCATAATATTATATCTTAAAAGTCCAAGAAAAGCAACCTATGATACTTTTCCTAGCTTATTTTTTATACTGAGCAAACTAGGAAGCTAGCCGCAGGTTGCTCAAAACACTGTTTTGAGGTTGTAGATAAGACTGACGAAGTCAGTCACATATATACGGTAAGGCGACGCTGACGTGGTTTGAATTTGATTTTCGAAGAGTATTAGCTTCCCAGACCATATCATACCATGTTTCCCCTGCAAAGGTTGACTGGGACAAACCTTCGTTGACAAATCCATGTTTTTCATAGTAGGCGATGAGATAGTCATGACAGGTTAGGTTAATGCCTTCTCTCTCATATTCAAGAGCCAGTTCTTTCAGGGCCGATAGCAATTTCTGACCCAGTCCAAGGCCTTGTGCTTCCTTTGCAATCGACAAACAGGTGACAGAGATATAGCCACCAGGATTATGACTATAATCTTCTATTTCTTCTGTAAAGGACTGGTCTTGCAGATAGCGGTGGGGGCCAACTGGCCCTTCGATATAACCCATGATTCTGCCCTCTTTTTCTGCAACCAGAAAAGAGGTCTGTATTTCTCGCAAATGCGCCTCAAAGACAGACCGAGGAATTGCTTCTTCTATCGAGAAATTCTCTAGTTCAATCTCGACAATCCGATCCAAATCTGCTAGTTTTGCTTGTCTGATTTTCATTGTTCCTCCAGATAAAAGGGATTAAACCAAATCATACTAAAACCCTGGCTAGTTGCATAAAGGGAAGTTTCTTCATCAATAAAACCGTTCATTTCAAAATAGGAAAGCAGCTCATCAGGACTCTCCAAACGAATCCCTCTGTAATCCAGCTCAACTGCCACCTCTTTCAAGGCTGCAAGAAGAAGTGTTCCCAAGCCCTGTCTCTGATGATCAGCCTCGATGACTAAAGAGTGTATTTTTAGACATTGCGGATTGTCTGACTGAGGACTTGATAGAATATAGCCTAAAAGTTGATTTTCATACCTAGCTAGAAGAAAGGTATCCGCACACTTACGGATACTTTCTTCTAAAATATGGGAAGGTTGCTGCTTTTCAGCTGGAAAAGACGAAGTTTGAATTGCCTCTATCTCAGCCAAATCAGACTGACTTGCCTGAATGATCTTAATTGGAATTTCCATGGGAACATCCTATTGAACATTGCTTGTCAAGTTAGACAAGAGACGCTCAAATGAGTATTCATAGGTTTGGATGTCTCCTGCTCCCATAAAGACGTAAACAGCATTGTCATGGTCAAGGAGTGGAGAAACATTTTCAACAGTAATCACTTGGTGTTTCTTGTTGATTTTATTAGCTAGGTCTTCTACCTTGACATCCCCATGGTCTACCTCACGAGCAGATCCATAAATTTGCGCTAGATAAACGGCATCTGCTTGGTTCAAAGCATGAGCAAAGTCATCTAACAAGGCAATGGTTCTTGTAAAAGTATGAGGTTGGAAGACAGCTACAATTTCCTTGCTTGGGTATTTCTGACGAGCCGCATCCAAGGTCGCAATAATTTCTGTTGGATGGTGGGCAAAGTCATCGATAATCACTGTATTATTAACAATTTTCTCAGTGAAACGACGTTTGACACCCACAAAAGTTTTCAAGTGTTCACGAACCAATTCCAAGTCAAAACCTGCTGTGTAAAGAAGAGCAATAACAGCTGTTGCATTCATGATATTGTGGCGACCGAAACTTGGAATGTGGAATTGCCCCAAGTCTTGACCACGGAAATGAACCGTGAAGGTTGAACCAGTTGTAGAACGAAGGAGGTCGCTAGCTACAAAATCATTGCCCTCAGCTTCAAAACCATAATAATAAATCGGAGCATTGGCCGTAATCTTACGCAATTCTGCATCTTCACCATAGACAAAAAGCCCCTTGGTAATTTGTTTAGCATAGTCGTTAAAGGCATTGAAAACATCCTCTAGACTTGTGAAGTAGTCTGGGTGGTCAAAGTCAATGTTGGTGATGATAGAGTATTCTGGGTGGTAAGGCATGAAATGACGCTCATATTCGTCAGATTCAAAGACAAAATATTTGGCATTGGCTGAACCACGACCTGTTCCATCTCCAATCAAAAAGCTGGTGTCCGTGATGTGAGACAAGACGTGCGACAACATACCTGTCGTTGAAGTTTTTCCATGCGCTCCAGCTACTCCCATGCTAACAAAGTCACGCATAAAGCTACCTAGAAATTCATGGTAACGTTTGTAGCTGATACCATTTTGGTCTGCATAAGCAATTTCGACATTGTTATCTGGGCGGAAGGCATTTCCAGCGATAATTTCCATATCACCGTCTAGATTCTTTTCATCAAAAGGAAGAATGCTAATACCTGCCTGCTCCAGACCACGTTGGGTAAAGTAGTACTTTTCAACATCTGATCCCTGTACCTTGTGCCCCATTTGGTGCAACATCAAGGCCAAGGCACTCATCCCTGATCCCTTAATTCCGATAAAATGATATGTCTTTGGCATGTTTTCTCCCCTATTCTGTAATTCTTGTCAGATTCAACTCTTGGGCAACCCGACGTTCTTGTTCTGTTTGTTTACTTTTTTTATTGTAGATTTGACTCTTCTTTAGAAAATCATAGTTGTTTTTCTTTGGAGCAGGTGCTGACACTTCTTCATTCTTGGTAGGGATAGAATTGACTTCTTCCGCCAAGATATAATGAGACTGGGTCAATTTTTGGCTATATTTCACCAATTCACCAGGATTTTCCTTTTGGAAAGGCGCTGTCGGTTGATTGCCCTGTCTAAGGAGGCCAGATTGAGAATGACGTCTCGCACGGCTGAAATCCTGAGTTAGATAGTTAGCAGAGCGTTTCTTTTTCAAGTCTGCACGCGCTTCTTCACGCGCCACCTCCGCATAGCTCTTTCCTTCTTTTTTAACCCCTAAAGGAGCCTTTTTAGGTTTCTCTACTTGCTTTTCAATCGGTTTGACTGGTTTTTCTTCAGTAATAGGAGCCCATTCTAAATAATTTTTATCTCGATACTCACCCTTGATATTACTGATCAGATCAGACTCATCGTACAAGTTCATGACTGGCATTTCAGTCAACATGACCTCGTCATCTGACACCAATGGAAATCGTTCTTGTTTCATTTTCTATTTCCTTTCAACACTTCATTATAGCGTATTGTCTTGATTTTTCAAGTACTGGCTTCAGAAATTCCCAAAATTTCTCTAATTTCTGCTAGGGTCAGACTGCCACGTGACTCTGTGCCATCCAATACTTGTGACACCAGATGTTTCTTCTGTTCTTGGAGTTCCTGAATTTTTTCTTCAATGGTTCCCTTGGTCACCAAACGATAAACCTCAACCGTTTCTTCCTGCCCCATCCGATGGGCACGGCCAATGGCTTGCGCTTCCACCGCAGGATTCCACCAAAGGTCAACCAAAATCACTGTATCAGCACCTGTCAGGTTCAGACCGACCCCACCAGCCTTGAGGGAAATCAGAAAGGCATCTCGTTCCCCTTGATTAAAGGCCTTGGTCATGTCTTGTCTTTCCTTGGCTGGGGTCGAACCTGTAATTTTAAAGGAAGTCAAGCCCAAGTCTGGCAGTTCTTGTTCAATTTTCTCCAACATTCCCTTGAACTGTGAAAAAATCAAGACACGGTGTCCGCCGTCTGCTACCTGTAGCAGCAGGTCTCGGAGACTATCCAGTTTGCCACTGGCACCCTGATAATCCTCCATAAAGAGGGCAGGCGTGTCGCAAATTTGGCGCAAGCGCATCAAACCAGATAAGATTTCCACCCGACTTCGCTGAAATTCCTGATCTGACACTTGAGCCAGACGATCTCGCATCTGTTGCAACTGGGCTAGGTAAATAGCCTTTTGCTGGTCTTCCAGTTCATTCTTATAAACCACTTCAATCAAGTCTGGCAATTCAGTCAGAACTTCTTCTTTCTTGCGCCGCATAACGAAGGGCTTGATAAACTGAGCCACACGCTCGGCTGGCAATTTCATAAATTCTTTCTTACTTGGCAAGAGTCCTGGCATAACGATTTGGAAAATGGACCACAACTCACCCAGATGATTTTCAATAGGAGTTCCTGACAAGGCAAAGACTGAGGGCACCACAAACTGTCTCAAGGTCTGGGCAATCTTGGTCTGGGCATTTTTCATGACCTGAGCCTCATCTAAGAAAAGGAAGTCAAAGGCCATCCCCTGATAAAGATCACTGTCCTGACGGAAAGTGGCATAGCTGGTCACATAGATTTGATGGCTTTCGGCAAGAATCTCTTCACGACTCGTTTTCAAACCATGAACAACAGCCACATCCAACCGTGGGGCAAACTTCTGAAATTCATCTGCCCAGTTGTAGATCAAACCTGACGGAGCTAAAATCAAGACTCGACTTTCTTTTGTCACTTGGCTGGTCAAAAAAGCAATAGTCTGGAGGGTTTTCCCCAATCCCATATCATCAGCCAAAATCCCACCAAAACCATAGTGATGGAGCATTTGCAGCCAGCTGATTCCCTTTTCCTGATAATCTCGCAAATCAGCCTGAACCTGAGTTGCTTGTCGAGGAAAGTCCTCTGGATGCGTCAAATCGTGGGCCAGATTCTGGAATTCTTGTGAGAAAGAAACACGGTCTCGCCCTTCAAAAAGATGAGCTAAACTGTAGGCCAAGGATTTCCGAGCCTGCAAGGAGCCATCTTTTAGTTCAAATTGCCCCAGTTCTTGTAAATTTTGGCGAATTTTCTTGGTTTCTTCATCAAAAAAGTAGACTTGATTGGACGAATCGATATAAAAATCTTGATTAGCAACCAAGGCCTGCATGGCTTGGTCGATTTCCTCCTGAGCAATATCTTGAAAATCAAACTGGATTTCCAAGAGACCTCCCTTGGAAGCAATCTGCACTTGAGGGCTTGCCAGACTATAAAGTTCTTCTAGCTTGTCTGATAGGTCAACATTCCCGAGTTTTTCAAAGACAGGAATGATTTCGTGGAAAAAATGATAAACAGACTCTGCTTTTAGGGCCTGACGCCAAGATTGAAAGTCTGCTTCAAAACCAGCTACCAAACAGACTTGGAAAATTCTTTCTTCTATGTCCGCGTCACTCGAAAAAGGTAATTCTTCTAGCTCTTGTCGGCTAGATACCTGTCTATCCCCATAGTCAAACTGGATTTCCAGACGAATCCGATTGTCCTTTTCCCTGTCAAAGTAAAACGATGGAGAAAACGTTTTGATTTGTAAGCGTTCTGGAGTTGAGACAGTTCCCATCTGGCCAAAAAGAGTCAGACAAGAAGCCAACTTATCGCGGTCACTGCTATCAAATTGTAGGAATTTTTTCCCATGTTGATCCAAAGGCAGCGCTTTGATTTCCTTAAGAAGACGCATCTGCTGGTCTGTTAGAAAATAAACCTGTCCTTTATGGAACAGCACAGCTCCCTGATAAAAGACATTGACCCTAGGACTCTCACTGATTTCCATTTCAAAATAGTCCGAGTATTCTGTTACTGTAAAGGCAAATAGATTAGCACCAACATGCAAATCCTGAAAAAGCAGGGTCTGGTAGCTACTCACTTGGTGGTCAAATTGAAAATGGGGTAAGGCCATCAGTAAATTCACACCCTGCTCAAAAAAGGTCAGAGGAAAAAAGAGGTGCCGACCTTGGTTTTGGAAAAAGAGGTCTGGTGCCAATCCTTCCTCCATTAGTCCGCGCAAGAAAGTCAGAAGTTCTTGGCTAGCCTCATCAAAAGCTTCCCAAGACAAGGATTCCTCATAAGTTTTGCCAATCATATAAGACTTTCTCTGCTCGACAATCCTTAAAAAGAGTGGAATGTCTCGAATGACATAGTATTTTTGGCTATTTATTTGCCCTATTCTAAGGGTCCACAAGATATGATTGGTTCCTGCTTCCACCTGCCCCACAGCCGATAATTCATAGGCACGTTCTGATTTTGGAGACAAGATTTGGTCCAAAAATTTGCCACCCAAGGTCACCTTGGTTTCAACGGCCTCTTTTTCTTCATGACCTTCTTCCAGACTCTGCAAGATTTCCTGACCACGCTCATCATTTTTTAAAAAATGCTCCAGCGCCGCCAAATGCACACAGTAGCCCCTCTTTTGGAAAAAATCGCAGGCACAAAAAACCAAATCATCCTCTAAACTATAGCGCAATTCTTCTTCTGCAACGCGAGCATAGAGCCGATTGTTCTTTTCCTTGATGATGTCAACCTTACCAGTTTCATAAAGGGCAACGCCTTCGATACGGACTTTCCCCGGAATCAATTTAGCCATATTTTCACCTTTACCTTATCTTTTTATTATACCATATTTTCGCCTATGAAAATAGCCTTCTAGGAAGACTTTTCTCCTAGAAGGCTGGATTTTTAACGTTTAGCAAAAACAGTCACAATCCGCTGACAAACTTCTTGCAACAGAGATTTGGGCATGGCTACATTGAGGCGGGCATGGAGACTTCCTTCCTCCCCAAAATCCAAACCACGGTTGAGGATAACCTTGGCTTCATTTCTCAAAAGCTCTTGCAATCTTTCATCAGTCAGGTCATAGGCTGAAAAATCAAGCCAAATAAGATAAGTCCCTTGCGGTTTCATGACCTTGATTTTAGTTTCTTTGCCAAATAGATCGACCACATAATTGATATGGTCTTCAAAGACTTGCTTGAGTTCTCCCAGCCAATCCTTCCCATAACGATAAGCAGCTTCTGTCGCCAAATAACCCAAACCTGAAATTTCATGCTGATTATTAGCCAACTGACGTTTCTGGTAAGCCGCTCTCAACTTAGGATTTTCAATGACTGCATAGGAATTTTTTGTCCCAGCAATGTTAAAGGTTTTAGTGGCACTAGTCAAGACAATCGCAAATTCTTTAAAGGCAGGGTTGATGGTATTGAAGGAATGATGCTTGTGACCAAAGAGAGCCAAATCTTGGTGAATCTCATCTGAAACCAAGAATACACCGTGTTTTTGGCAGAGTTGGCCAATCTTCTCCAACACTTCTTTTTCCCACACACGTCCACCAGGATTATGAGGGTTGCAGAGGATATAGAGTTTGACATCCTCTTCTACCAAATCCTTCTCCAGTTGGTCAAAGTCAATCTCAAACAAACCATCCTTTTCCACCAAAGAATTGGTAATCAATCTGCGGTTATTCAACTTGACACTGCGAGCAAAAGGTGGGTAAACTGGTGTGTTAATCAGAACTGCCTCGCCTTCTTTTGTGAAGGCTTGAATAGCTGTTGAGATGGCTGGTACCACACCCTCGATAAAGACAAGGGCTTCTTTGTCAAAGTAGTAACCGTGTTGTGTGGCTTCCCACTTTTGAACTTCCTTAATTAAATCATCACTAGCATAAGTATAGCCATAAACCAACTGGTCTGCGTAAGTCTGCACAGCTTGGCGGATTTCAGGCAAAACTACAAAGTCCATATCCGCTATCCAAGCTGGTAGGACTTCGCTATCCGTTTCCGCCTCTTTCCATTTATAGGTATGATGCCCTAAACGATTGGGCAACGTCGTAAAATCATATTTTCCCATCTTTATCTTATCCTTCCAAGGCTTGGCGCAAATCTGCAATCAAATCTCTAGCATCTTCAATTCCGATTGACAAGCGCAAGAGGTCATCTGTCAAACCATAAGAATGGCGCACTTCTGCCGGAATATCAGCGTGAGTTTGAGTCGTTGGATAAGTAATAAGACTTTCCACTCCACCCAAACTTTCCGCAAAAGAGAAGACCTTGAGGCTATTCAAGATATGAGGAATGCGTGTTTCATCCGCTACTTTAAAGGAAATCATACCTCCACGACCAGTGTAGAGAACTTCCTTAACTGCTGGAGAATCCTTCAAAAAGGCAACCACTTCTTGGGCATTGGCAGTTGAGCGCTCCATACGAAGAGACAAGGTCTTGAGACCACGAATCAATTGATAGCTGTCAAATGGAGACAAGACTGCCCCTGTCGTATTGAGATTGTAAAAGAGTTTCTCGTATAGTTCTAAACTATTGGTCACAACCACTCCAGCCAAGACATCATTGTGCCCTGCCAGATACTTAGTCGCTGAATGGAGAACAATATCCGCACCATCTTCAATCGGACGTTGGTAGATAGGACTGTAGAAGGTATTGTCCACCACCACTTTGGCACCTTTAGCATGAGCCAATTTTGCCAGTTTCTCAATATCAAATTCCAACATCAAGGGATTGGTTGGGGTTTCGATATAGAGAACATCCACGTCCTTCTCCAACTCGGCAATCAACTCTTCTTCTGTATTGGCATAGGTAAAATGGAAACGGCCTTCCTGCTCCACTTGGTTGAACCAGCGGAAAGAACCACCGTAAAGGTCACGCACTGCTAAAACCTTACTACCTACCGGAAAGACGCTAAAGGCCAGCACAATAGCTGACATCCCTGAGCTAGTTGCTAGGGCATAATCTGCTGACTCAATGGCTGCCAAGACTTCCTCTGCCTTACTACGAGTTGGGTTTTTAGTGCGTGTATAGTCAAATCCAGTAGATCGACCAAACTCTGGGTGCTGATAGGTCGTTGAAAAATGTAGCGGTGTTACCAAAGCTCCTGTCGCTTCATCTGACTTGATACCCGCCTGGGCCAAAATTGTGTTGATGTGTAATTCCTTGCTCATACAATACCTCCAAATCTATAGTAACTATTGTACCACTTATTTTCATCAACTCATTTTCTTCTTTTCAAGAGCTAGTTATAGTTTCAAACTATACACTTATCAAGTAAAGCTAAAAAGAATCCAGAAAATATTCCAGATTCTTTTGTGACAATGATTGATAGGGTTTACTTGGACCGAAAGAAATTCTGTTGGGCTAAATAGTCATAATGCTCTTTGTTAAATTGATACTGACCCACACGCTGACTAATCTGACCGACATCCACGGAAAAAATATAGTCTTCATTTTGATAGTTCCAGTTCAGCCTAACTGTATTCAAGACTGGCTTATAAGTAAAATCTTTAACTTGATTCCAAGGCATCTCAAGGACTTGATTAAAACGATTTTCAGTTACATCACTGACGTCCATCAAATAGATCCCCTTAGATGTGAATGCCAGAATCTTAGGCTTCACACTCGACTGAACATAGTAGGCTCCTCCTACAATGAAGAAATCAATAAAGGATTTCAACCATGTCTTTTTCTTGAAAGCCATCAGAAAATTCTTTTGCCCTTCAATACGACAAGTTGACAGAAATGATGCAATCTGTTTTTCTGTTGCAAACTCCATAATAGCGCCCATAATGTTACCTCCATAACGATTAGTAAATAGACAGATAAGAATTCTTCACTTAAAGAAGAACCTATCAATTATTACGTTTTATCTTACTTTTCCAGTAAATGACATTTCTCCTATAACATTACCCTAGCATGTGCATACTTCAATCAATATTGGGTAGATTTTCGAAAATATCGTCTCACATTTTTATTATATTCATTATACCATAAATTCAAGAAACAAAGAAAAAAATGTGAGACTTTTCTTCCAAATTTTCCATCATTCTATATAAAAACGACAGTTTCTTTCAAAACCATCGTTTTTCTTGAAAAATCCTTATTTGACATGTTTCGCCAATTCTTCTTGGGCTTTTTTATTAGATTCTTCTTTTTCTTTCAACCATTTTTCTCTGGCTTTTGCATATTCGTCTGTTGTGACTGTCTTATCTTGTAATTTGAGGTATTTATAGGATTCAACCCCTTTATTACCAGCCAATGAATATGGTGTTGAGAAAGGAACGATTTTTCTCAATGTTGGTGTTCCACCAAGTGAAACATTTGGAATTGCTAGAGAGCTATCTACTAACCAAGCTTGGATTTCAGCATACTTTTCATAGCGTTTTGCAATATCTTGTTCCTTATTAGCTTCTTCCAACATTTGAGTGTAGACATCCAATCCAACAGCCTTGGCCTTGTCATTGGCTTCACCTGGCTCGAGTCCAAGACTTTGTAGAACCCCACCATTCTTGACACTAAAGATATCAAGATAGCTAGATGGATCAAGATAGTCCGCACTCCAACCACCATTGTAGAGATCGTAGTCTTTTTGCGCAGCTGTTTGAGCTAGATAACCTGAACTATCATAGTCCTCTGTAGAAAGTAGGTGGACATCAATCACAACATTTTCTGCACCTAAGACAGACTCAATTGATTGCTTCATGGAATTGATTCCTTGAATTTCAGCCTTATTGGTCAACTCTATATTTTTATCTAAGTGGATAGGGAATGTTACCCCCTTAGCTTCTAATTCTTTCTTAGCTTCTGCAAATTTGGCTTTGGCTTTCTCTGGATTGTAGTATGGATCTTGGGCATCCGCGAAGTTGATTCCTTGCCATTCCTTACCATAATTGACCATCTTAGAAGCCACTACTTCACCAAAGTCTTTTCCCTTGATACTTACGAAGTTTGGAGGAACAACCAAGTTACGCAAAATCTTAGTTGCACCATCTTCTCCTTGAGATTGAGCCCCGTAAGCTGTCCGATCATAGGCAAAATTAATAGCTTGACGGAAGTTTTTATTAAGAACCGCTTCTTGAGTCGATTTCTTTTCAGCATCACTTGTCTTGGAAGTGAATTTATAAGATTGTCTATCCAGATTAAAGTTTAAGAAGTAAGAAGTGGCATCTTGCATGCTATAGACGATATCATCTTTGTATTTTTCTTTAATTCCTTCATAACTTGAACTATTCGGATAGAGACGAGCGTAGCTATAGGCTCCGTCTGTAAAGTTACGAACAAGAGCGTCTTGGTCACTACCATCATAGTAGGTCAATTTGACATCATCTACAAAGACATTTTTAGCATCCCAGTAGTTAGGATTTTTCTTGTATTCGATGACAGATTTTGAAACAAAAGCTTTCATCAAGAAAGGTCCACTGTACAAAATATTAGCAGGGTCTACCTTCCCAAAATCATCCCCTTTTGATTTCAAGAAATCTGCATTGACTGGGAAAAGAATGGTTGAGGTTGTTTTTGAGTTCCAGTAAGGTTCTGGTCGAGCCAAGGTGTATTGAACCGTTTGGTCATCAAGTGCCTTGACTCCGACAGTTGAAAAGTCGCTTGTTTTCCCAGTGATATAGTCATCCAAACCTGCAACAGAGTCCTGCACTAGATACAAGGCTTCTGAATTTTTATCAGCTGCATATTGCAAACCGGTTACAAAATCCTGAGCAGTTACAGGTGCATATTCTTCTCCCTCAGAAGTAAACCACTTAGCATCCTTACGAAGTTTGTAGGTATAGGTTAAACCGTCCTTAGAAACAGTCCAATCCTCAGCCAAGGATGGAACATAGTTCCCATATTGGTCATTTTCCATAAGACCATCTACCAGGTTGGTCACAATATCATTTGTTGTTGCACGGTTTTCTGCTAGATAGTTCAAACTAGATGGATCACTTGAGTAAACATAATTGTATGTTTTTGATGCTGTGCTAGAATTTCCACAGGCACTCAATAAAACTCCTGTACCCAGGACAAGACCTGCCAAGGTTAGATATTTGCTCTTAGACTTTTTCATTTCCAGAACCTCCTGCTTTAAATATTTGTTTTATTATACAACGTTTAGTTTGTTTAGTCAATAATTTTTTCCAAAAAAATCGAAAAAGACCTCATCTTCTACTTTTAAAAGATAATTTTAGCTATTTTGACGCTAAAAAAGGAATAAGTTTCAAGTTCTCCTAAAAGATTGTTCAACTTATTCCTTTTATTTATAAATGCTACCTTACGAAAGCTTAAATTTTGCTCGCAGGCGATCTGCTTGGGCTTTTCCTATTACCTTATCTAATAAATAGGTACGCAGACTCATAACCATATAAAGTCCACCCCCCATGGCACCGACAAGAGCTACATAAAGGAAACTCCACAAACGCCCGCTTGGTTGGAAGACAAATCCTAAAATCCACTGGATGGTTCCTATTAACAGAAACATGACTAGGGTCAGCAAACTGATTAAAATGGTTCGCTTCAAAATCACCTTGCGCTTGACACCCGTTACCTTACAAATATCCCGATACATCAAAACATTAGGAATGATGAGAGCGATAGTTGTGGAAATCAAAGGACCATAACTGTGAAAGAGGGCGATGGTAGGTATTTGCAAGATAAATTTGGCAATAGAACCATAGATAAAATAGAGAACGGCCTTGCGATTGTGGAACATAGCCTGAAGCATTGGAGACAAGACCATGTACAAGCCTAAAATAATAGACTGCAAAACTGCAAAGACAAATAAGCCCAGAGCCAAACTATCTGGCTTACCATAGAAGACCGTATAAAGAGGTTCTCCTACCATAACCACTCCAACCGTTGCTGGTAGCAGAAACATAAATAGTAGGGTGAGACTGTCCTGAACGAGACGAGAAGCCGCCTTCAAGTCCCCCTTGACATAGTTTTCCGTCAAAAGTGGCAAACCAACACTCCCAATTGAAACCCCTACAGAAATCAAAATCATCGTGATTTTATTAGGATTGGCTGAGAAATAAGAAAACATGACAACCAAGTCCTCATTACTATAGTTGGTAAACCAGCTCATACTATTGATAAAGGTCAGCTGATCCAAAATCTGGAAGAGCTGGATGGCAGACCCTGTCAAGATAAAAGGAATGGCTTCCTTAATGGTATCGACCAAGAGACGCTTGCTGTTTATCTTATCTCCTGTTTCAAGGACTCTTTTGAGTAAACCTTCTTGGGCAAGGAAATAGATCAAGACTGCAAAACTAGCTACCATACCAACAAAGGCTGCAAAGGTTGATTGGGTAACGGCTGCTAGGTAATCTCCTGAACCAAGTTTCATAATGATAAAGGTTGCTAGGAGCATCCAGATAACACGAATGACCTGCTCAGCGATTTGGCTCATGGCATAAGGTTTGAGGTTATTCATCCCTTGGAAAAATCCTCGGATAACACTCATAGACGGGAAAATCAAGACTCCCCAAGCCAAGCTTTGCATGATTGGGATCAAGTCTTTGCCCACGCCAGATAAGTCTGCTAGCCAAGGAGCAAAGATATACAAGACTAAAGCAAAAACCAGACCTAGTCCTGTCATAAATCCTAAAAAGCTCCGAATCAGGGCAAAGCTATGCTCCTCTTCTCGCATGGTATTGTACTTGGCAACTTGCTTGGCCACCGCAACTGGAATCCCCGCTGTTGAAACCAGCAAGAACCAGGCATAGATATTGTAGCCCATGGTAAAGAGACCATTGGCCGTAGCCGCATAAGACCCCATCCAGATGTACCAAGGGATAATGTAAATAGCCCCGAGTAGGCGACTGATAAAGTTACTAGCCGTTAGCCAAGCAGTCCCCCGTAACATCTGGGCCTGCTGGTGATTGTTTTCGTGCGACATAGATTCCTCATTCAATTTTGATAACTAGGAAAAACTCCTCACCTTCCATTATAAACTTTTCCTTGTCACTTGTAAATTTACGACTTTCGGTTTACAATAGAAAGTATGATAAAGATTGAAACCGTATTAGATATATTAAAGAAAGATGGTCTCTTCCGTGAGATTATCGACCAAGGACACTACCACTACAACTACAACAATGTCATCTTTGACACCATCTGCTATGACAGTCGAAAAGTAACAGAAGACACTCTTTTTTTTGCAAAAGGCGCTGTCTTTAAAAAAGAATACCTTCTTTCTGCTATAACACAAGGCTTAGCTTGGTATGTAGCTGAAAAGGACTACGAAGTCGGTATCCCTGTCATCATTGTGAACGATATAAAGAAAGCCATGAGTTTGGTAGCTATGGAATTTTATGGAAATCCGCAGAAAAAACTTAAACTCCTGGCCTTTACTGGAACCAAGGGTAAGACAACAGCAGCCTATTTCGCCTATAACATCTTATCTCAAGGGCACCGACCTGCTATGCTCTCGACCATGAATACAACTTTAGATGGCAAGACTTTCTTTAAGTCTGCATTGACAACCCCTGAGAGCATTGACCTCTTTGACATGATGAATCAAGCTGTGCAAAATGACCGGACCCACCTCATCATGGAAGTCTCCAGTCAAGCCTATCTGGTCAAACGTGTCTATGGTCTAACCTTTGATGTGGGAGTTTTCCTCAATATCAGCCCAGACCATATCGGCCCGATTGAACACCCTAGCTTTGAAGACTACTTCTACCACAAGCGTCTCTTGATGAAAAATAGCCGAGCAGTCATCATTAACAGTGACATGGATCACTTCTCAGTCTTGAAAGAACAAGTGGCAGATCAAGACCATGATTTCTATGGTAGCCAATCAAATAATCAAATCGAGAATTCCAAAGCCTTTAGCTTTTCAGCTAGTGGGAAACTGGCTGGTGATTATGATATCCAACTGATTGGTCACTTCAACCAAGAAAATGCAGTTGCTGCTGGACTTGCCTGTCTCCGTCTCGGAGCAAGTCTTGAGGACATCAAAAAAGGAATCGCTGCAACCCGCGTTCCTGGTCGTATGGAAGTCCTCACTCAGAAAAACGGAGCCAAGGTTTTCATCGACTATGCCCACAATGGGGATAGTCTGAAAAAACTCATCAATGTGGTTGAAAGTCATCAAACTGGAAAGATTGCTCTGGTTCTGGGTTCGACAGGAAACAAGGGAGAAAGTCGTCGTAAGGACTTTGGCCTCCTCCTCAATCAACATCCTGAGATTCAAGTCTTTCTGACTGCTGATGACCCTAACTATGAAGACCCAATGGCCATTGCAGATGAAATCAGTAGCTACATCAATCATCCTGTTGAAAAAATTGCGAATCGCCAAGAGGCCATCAAGGTGGCAATGACCATCACTGAACAAGAACTCGATGCTGTCATTATTGCTGGTAAGGGAGCCGATTGCTACCAAATCGTCCAAGGTAAGAAAGAAGCCTACCCAGGAGATGCAGCCGTCGCAGAAAATTATTTATAAGATAGAAAAAATCAAGGGAAATGAAACCCTTGATTTTTTTCTATCTTTATTTAAAAGCGTTTTTCAAACCTTCAACGGCACCTTCTACAGCACCTTTAGCGTCTTCAACTACTTCTTTTGCCTTAGCAACTGTCTTTTCTACAGCGCCTTCTGCTTCAGTCTTGCTATCCCCAGTAACTTTACCAAATCCTTCTTTGATAGCGCCTGTTGCTTGATCTACTGCATTTTCCAATGACATAGCCAATCCTCCTTCATTTATTCCGATGGATGTCATCGGTTACATTAGTATAAACTTATCGGTAGATAAAGTCAAACAATGTGCTCAGAAACAAGAAATCAGACCAAGTAGAAAGTTAATCTGTCCTTATCAAAATCGATATCCAACTCATACTTTCCATCTTCATTTTGGACAATATAACCTAGGACAACTAAACTGTCCACAAAGATATCACGGCGTTTCTGCATAAGCTGGTCTTTTTTGAGAAATTTCAACAAAAAAGTCGTCATATACTTGAGGGCATACTCAGGATTAACATCTCCCAAAATGTCATAAAGTTCCTGCTGTTTTTCTGTCAAAGGATACTGATGTTTGACCTTGTAGAAATAATTAGACAAGGTCATTTTTGTACGCGCAAAATCTGTCTTTTCAACTAAAATAGCTGCATTGGTTTGATTGCGCAATTCCGTCTCAAAACACTGCTCCAACAAGGCTTGATAGACCGGACTATCTTCGCTGACAAAAATCTCTTGATCCAGTTCGAGACTATCGAGCGACACCAGCATGGGAAGATTAAGGTAATAGCGCTTATTTTCCCGTAGAATCAAGCCTGCCTTTATATACTCTTCCATGAGTTTGTCAACTGCTACATCTGGAAATTGAGTCTTAATTTCCCGTAAAATCACATCCTCATGCTGATCCAGATAGCGGATCAGTTCTCCAAAAAATGGCTGTCTCGTCAAACGAGATGGATTAAAAATCTGAATCATGAAGATTCCTTTCTTTACATTTTAACAGAGGCGATGCTGCCAACTGACTGGGATTGGTCCCAGCTTGGTTCAGAGGAACAGGCAGACCTAGTTCTCTGTAATACTCCCTCCAAAAATCACTAATCGCCTGCTCCCCATCCCCAAATTTCATAGGTATGTTTTCAAAAATGGGGAGAATTTCTGCCATGTACTGGGAACAGTAAAAACCAGCTCCATCTGGATAGAAAGAAGCATTGTAGGGTGCTCCTAGATGTTTGCAAGCTCTTTCCTTCACCGAATGGATATCCATTTCTGGGTAAACATAGATGTCGTACAAATGATTGGGCTCAAAGAAGTCTGCTGATTCCTGACAAACAACACCAGCCTGTCCACTAGCATGGTAAATCATCCCATCCAAATAAATGGCAACATGATTATAGTTGCCTGTGGAAGTCTGGATTGCCTGTCCCATATCTGACTCATCTCTCACAAAAATCAAATCGCCATTTTCTAACACGCTTCACTCCTAGAAAAAAAGGAGCCGAAACTCCTTTCGATATAAGGCAAACTAGCCTTTCCGATTTTGAACTGACACCTAAAATCTTAAGCATTGAAGCTTTCAGTCAGTTGAGGTACCACTTGTTTCTTACGTGAAACGGCACCAGCAAGGAAAGCATGGTTGTTTTCAAGTTTGAAGTTGAAAGCCGCTTCGACCTTATCCATATTGGCACCAAGAGCCAAGATTTCTGAGTTTGAGTTGACGATATCTGTAATCATCAAGACAAAGTCAGAGTAGCCGTTTGCTGCGTTAGCAGCTTGCATTGCAGCTTCAATTTCTGCTTGGCGTTCCAAGACTTCAGCGATGTCAACTGTGTTTACTTGAGCAACACGGACATTATTTCCGTTCAATTCAAAAGTCTTAGCATCGATGTCAATCAATTCGTCAGCAGATTTGCTAGCCAAGTTTGTACCAGCCTTCAACATAGCCAAACCATACTCTTCCAAGTTTACACCAGCTAATTCAGCCAATTCAGGAGCAATGACTTTATCTGTTGGGTGTGTTGTTGGTGATTTCAAAAGAAGAGTATCTGAAATCAAACCTGAAAGCATCAAACCAGCAATCTCTTTAGGTACAGCTACACCATGTTCTTTGAACATACGGTAAACGATTGAAGACGCAGATCCAACTGGCTCCAAACGCATGTAAAGTGGGCTTGCAGTTTCAAAGTTAGCCACACGGTGGTGGTCTACAACACCATAAACTTCTACTTCAGCGATATCTGATACAGATTGTTGGAATTCATTGTGGTCAGTCAAGATAACTTGCTCTGCACCTTCTGCTTTGGCAGAAGTGATGACACGCGGTGCTTCCACACCAAAATAGTTCAAGACAAAGGCTGTTTCTTCATTTGGAGTTCCAAGGGCAACAGCTTCCGTATCCAAACCGTAAGCTTCTTTTGCAAGGTAGGCAAAAGCTACAGATGACCCGATGGCATCTGAGTCTGGATTTTGGTGACCAAATACTAGAATCTTAGACATGATAATACCTCATTTTATTTATTCTCTTTATTGTAGCATTTTTTTCGCTTTTTGACAAAAGTAAGAGGAGTCAAAGGACTCCTCACGATTCTTCAAAATAACTGATACTCTTCGAAAATCTCTTCAAACCACGTCAGCTTCACCTTGCCGTAGGTATGGGTACTGACTTCGTCAGTTCTATCCACAACCTCAAAACAGTGTTTTGAGCTGACTTCGTCAGTCTTATCTACAACCTAAAAGCAGTGCTTTGAGCAACCTACGGCTAGCTTCCTAGTTTGCTCTTTGATTTTCATTGAGTATGAGCAAATTTCTATCTTGATTTTCAGATAAAAATCTTTCCTTCTGTGGTCTCTTCTTACGCTTGAGAAGGGCTTCTGCTGACATGGCTTCTTCCTTACTGGCAAAACCTTGAGCATAGATAAGTTTGACTGGCAAGCGGGCTCGTGTGTATTTGGCTCCCTTCCCACTATTGTGGACAGCAAGGCGTTTTCTCACATCAGTCGTATAGCCCGTATAATAGGATCCATCACGACATTCCAGCACGTACATATAAGCCTTATGATCCATAATAAATCTCTTCAAGTTCAGGCGTATAAGAGCCATCATCATTGTGGACAATGAGAGGTGGCAAGACCTTAAAGCCACTTGTCGAGCCATCCTTGATAGCCTCAATCAAGAGCATATTGGCTTCCTTTTCCCTCTTTGGATAAACAAACTGCAGGCGCTTAGGGGCTAGATTATGCCGTTGTAAGCTGTCCAAGATATCTAAAAGCCGATCAGGACGATGAACCATGGCCAAGCGTCCATTCGATTTAAGAATACTCTGGGCACTACGACAGATTTCCTGCAAATTGGTCGTGATTTCATGTCGCGCCAAGAGATAATGTTCACTCTCGTTCAGGTTGGAATGAGGATCCACCTTGAAATAGGGCGGATTACACAAAATCATATCCACCTTACTTCCCTGGATGTAAGCAGGCATATTTTTCAAATCATCACAGATGACCTCCATCTGCTCTTCCAAACCATTCAAACGGACAGAGCGTTCAGCCATATCCGCCAAACGCTCCTGAATCTCAACAGCCAAAATCTGTGCCTGGGTACGAGTGCTAGCAAATAGCCCCACTGCTCCATTTCCAGCGCAGAAATCCACTATCAAGCCCTTTTTAGGAAAACGTGGAAAGCGTGACAAGAGAACACTATCCACCGAATAGCTAAAAACCTCTCTATTTTGAATAATTTTGATATCTGTTGAGAAGAGCTGGTTAATGCGCTCCCCTGATTTTAATAATTGTTCTTCTTCCATGGTTCTATTATAGCAGATTTATATTAACATTACAAAAAATATAAAATTCTAAACTACTTCTTCTTTTTTAAATAGTGCAAGGCTTCTCTAGTCCAAATTGGCATCATTCGTTTAAGAGGCGCAAAGCCGTAGTTAAAACGGTCGCTTGAAAAGCGTCTCCGTCTCGGAAACTGGTGCTTTTCTTCCTCCAAAGTGCGGATAGAAAGACTTGCTTTCCCTGTAAATTCATCTAAATCCACTACTTGAACTTGAACCTCTTCATCGACTTTCAAGGCTTCATGAATATTTTCAATAAAGCCTGTCCGAATCTCTGAAATGTGAATCAGCCCTGTATCACCTGTCTCTAGCTCAACAAAGGCACCGTAGGGCTGAATCCCTGTAATACGACCCTTTAGCTTATCACCGATTTTCATCTTAATCCTCGATTTCAATTGTTTCAATCACGACATCTTCAACTGGCTTGTCCATGGCCCCTGTCTCAACAGCAGCAATGGCATCCAAGACAGCGTAAGATGCTTCATCAGCTAACTGACCAAAAACCGTGTGACGACGGTCTAGATGAGGAGTTCCTCCTTGGTTAGCATAGATTTCTGCAATCGGTTCTGGCCAACCTCCACGAGCAATTTCTTTCTTAGAATAAGGCAGGTGTTGATTTTGCACGATAAAGAACTGGCTGCCGTTGGTATTTGGACCAGCATTGGCCATAGAAAGGGCACCACGGATATTGTAAAGTTCTTCTGAGAATTCATCCTCAAATGATTCACCGTAGATTGACTCGCCACCCATACCAGTTCCAGTTGGGTCTCCACCTTGAATCATAAAGTCCTTGATAATACGATGGAAAATGACACCATCATAGTAACCATCTTTTGAAAGAGCTACAAAGTTAGCCACTGTTTTAGGAGCATGTTCAGGGAAGAGCTTAATACGCAAGTCTCCGTGATTGGTCTTAACAGTCGCGATAGGACCTTCTACTGTTTCAATGTCTACTTGTGGGAAATGCAATTCTTTTTCTACCATACCAAATCCTTCTAAGGCATCAAAAATGCCATCTTCTTCTAATGTTTTTGTTATATAATCTGCTTTTTCTTTGATATTTTCATGAGAAATTCCCATTGCAACGCTAATTCCAGCATAATCAAAGAGTTCCAAGTCGTTGAGGCCATCTCCAAAAACCATGACGTTGTCTGGTTTCAAGCCAAGGTGTTCCACAACCTTTTCCACACCCGTCGCTTTGGAGCCTGAAATCGGCACAATATCAGACGAATGTTGATGCCAACGAACCATGCGAAGTTTGTCTGAGAGACTGTCAGGTAAGTGCAAGTCATCTCCCTTATCTTCAAAAGTCCACATCTGATAGATATCTTCTTTTTCATGGAAATCTGGATCCACATCCAAATCGGGGTAAATTGGATTGATAGCCTCACTAATCATATCGGTACGAGTCGATAACTTGGCATCATGACTCCCAACCAAACCATACTCTATTTCCTCTTGCTTGGCCCAAGAGATATACTCCTCAACATCTGACTTCTCAATCTGATGTTGATAAATGACCTGACCTTTTTTATCTTCAATATAGGCACCATTTAAGGTTACAAAAAAGTCAGGCTTGAGCTCACGAATCTCTGGTACAACACCAAAAATCCCTCGTCCAGAAGCAATACCTATCAAAATTCCTTTCTCACGTAATTGCTTAAAAACAGCTGGGATTGAAGACGGAATAAAACCAGTCTTGGAATTTCGCAATGTATCATCAATATCAAAAAAGACAATCTTAATCTTTTTTGCCTTGTATCTTAATTTCGCATCCATCTCATTACCTCTTTCAATCTAACTCTTTCCATTATACCATAAAGTAGAGAAATCCCACATCCCCAATAAAATCCTTGTCTCTTATCCGAATTCCTTTACAAGATACAGAACCAAATCATCATTATTTTGGCAAGTTGCATTCATTTCCAAGGGTTGATTTCGATACCAGACACCTGTCCCATCTGGAATGTAGCCCCGTCTGATATACAATCTCTGGGCAGGGCCATAGCCTAAGTGCAAACCTACACCAAGAGTGACCTTACTTGAAACAAACTTGACTCGTTTTTCTGCTTCTTCTAGCAGTTGATTTCCAATCCCTTGATTTCGAAAAGGCTCAAACACATTAAAATCTGATAATTCTGGATAGACTTCTGCAAAAGGACCATGTTTAGCAGAGGGCAAAATAGTAACGTAGCCCGCTACAGCACCATCAATTTCTGCAACTAAGACTTCTCTCTCCCCGCTTTCCTGTTCCAGAAAATATCTAGCCAAAATTTCCTCTCTACCAGGCCAACCTTGATTCATAAATCCATGAGATAAGGATTCAATATCAGACTTAATCATATTTCTAATCGTACAATTCATCTTTGACTTACCCACCTTTACTCTTTCTATTACCATTATAGCACGTCAAGGTCGGAAAAAAACTATCTCGTGAAAAAAGACCCGTCGGGGTCTTAATTCGCTTTCTTATTTCCGAGCTCATGAAAAAGAGGTCCACTGGACTCAACTCGCTTTCACATTTCTATGCTCGTGAAAAAAAGACCCGTCGGGGTCTTAATTCGCTTTCTTATTTTCAAGCTCATGAAAAAGAGGTCCCCCGGACCCAACTCGCTCTCTCATTTCAAGGCTCGTGAAAAAAAGACCCGTCGGGGTCTTTTCTTTAATCTTCGTTTACGAAAGGCATCAAAGCCATTACGCGAGCGCGTTTGATAGCTGTTGTTACTTTACGTTGGTTTTTAGCTGAAGTTCCTGTTACACGACGAGGAAGGATTTTCCCACGTTCTGAAACGAAACGGCTAAGAAGCTCAGTATCTTTGTAATCAACATATTCAATTTTGTTTGCTGCGATGTAATCAACTTTTTTACGGCGTTTGAATCCGCCACGACGTTGTTGAGCCATGTTTTTTCTCCTTTATAATTTTAGTTGTCCATTAGAATGGTAAATCATCATCTGAAATATCCAATGGATTTGTTGCTCCAAATGGATTTTCATCACGTGAAAAGTCTGGTACTGAATTTGTAGGCGCTGAATAGTTTGCAGTTGGTGCAGAGTAAGCTCCACCTGTGTGACCCTCACGCACACTACGGCTTTCCAACATTTGGAAATTCTCAGCCACGACCTCTGTCACGTAGACACGTTGTCCTTGCTGGTTATCGTAACTACGAGTCTGGATACGACCTGTCACCCCGATAAGCGAGCCTTTTTTAGCCCAGTTAGCTAGGTTTTCAGCCTGTTGGCGCCACATAACGACATTGATAAAATCAGCCTCACGTTCGCCATTTTGACTCTTAAATGTACGGTTTACTGCAAGAGTAAAAGTCGCAACTGCTACATTTGATGGGGTATAACGTAACTCAGCGTCACGTGTCATACGCCCTACAAGTACAACATTGTTAATCATAGTTTACCTTCTTACGCGTCAATTTTGACGATCATGTGACGAAGAATGTCAGCGTTGATTTTTGAAAGACGGTCAAACTCTTTAAGAGCTGCATCGTCGTTTGCTTCAACGTTAACGATGTGGTAAAGTCCTTCACGGAAATCTTGGATTTCGTATGCAAGACGACGTTTTTCCCAAGTTTTTGATTCAACAACAGTTGCACCGTTGTCAGTCAAAATAGAGTCAAAACGTGCTACCAAAGCGTTTTTAGCTTCTTCTTCAATGTTTGGACGAATGATATAAAGAATTTCGTATTTAGCCATTGATATGTTCCTCCTTTTGGTCTAATGACCCCAAGACTTTGCAAGGGGTAAGTGAGGTTCGCTCACAATAAACTATTATACTAGAAAATAATTTTTTACGCAAGTAAAAACTCTAGAATTCGAAAAAAACGCCACATGGGCGTTTTCCTGTTCTTATGGTTTAATACGGTGCAACATACGTGGGAATGGAATGGCTTCACGGATGTGTTTTGTTCCTGCTGCGAAGGTGACCATACGCTCGATACCGATACCAAATCCTCCGTGTGGAACTGTACCGTATTTACGAAGGTCAAGGTAGAATTCATATTCTGTACGATCCATGCCAAGTTCATCCATTTTTGCGACAAGGGCATCGTAGTCTTCCTCACGCATAGACCCACCGATAATTTCTCCATAGCCTTCTGGAGCAAGCAAATCTGCACAAAGTACGCGCTCTGGATTTCCAGGAACTGGTTTCATGTAGAAGGCCTTGATGGCTGCTGGGTAGTTCATGACAAATGTTGGCACACCAAAGTGGTTTGAAATCCAAGTTTCATGTGGTGAACCAAAGTCATCACCATGCTCAAGATGTTCATAGTCAGCGTCTTCATCATTTTCATGCTCTTGCAAGAGGTCAATGGCTTGATCGTAAGTGATACGTTTGAATGGCTCTGCAATGTAGCGTTTCAAGAGTTCTGTATCACGTTCCAATGTTTCCAGGGCTTGAGGTGCACGGTCAAGAACACCTTGAAGAAGAGCTTTTACATAAGCTTCTTGCAAGTCAAGTGACTCATCATGTGTCAAGTATGAGTACTCTGCGTCCATCATCCAGAACTCAGTCAAGTGACGGCGTGTTTTTGATTTTTCAGCACGGAATACTGGACCAAAGTCAAAGACACGGCCAAGGGCCATAGCTCCTGCTTCCAAGTAAAGCTGACCTGATTGGCTCAAGTAGGCTGGCGTTCCGAAGTAGTCTGTTTCAAAGAGTTCTGTTGAATCTTCTGCCGCATTTCCTGAAAGAATTGGGCTATCAAACTTCATGAAACCGTTCTTGTCAAAGAACTCATAAGTTGCATAAATAATAGCGTTACGGATTTGCATCACGGCCACTTGCTTACGAGAACGAAGCCACAAGTGACGGTTGTCCATTAAGAAGTCTGTTCCGTGTTCTTTTGGTGTGATTGGGTAGTCTTGAGATTCACCAATCACTTCGATGTCTGTAATATCCAACTCATAGCCAAACTTAGAACGTTCGTCTTCTTTAACAATACCTGTCACATAAACAGACGTTTCTTGGCTCAAGCGTTTGATAACATCAAACTTCTCAAGTCCCACTTCTTCACCAAATTTTTCTACAAAGTTTGGTTTAAAGGCCACACCTTGGAAGAAAGCTGTTCCATCACGCAACTGCAAGAAGGCGATTTTCCCTTTTCCTGATTTGTTGGCAACCCAAGCGCCAATTGTCACTTCCTGACCAACATAGTCTTTTACATCAATAATCGTTACACGTTTTGTCATTGTTTTTCCTTTTTCTTTTTTTATTCTTTATGGCAAACCACTTCTATATTGTTCCCATCTGGATCAATCACAAAAGTAGCGTAGTAAATCGGATGCTCACTGCGATAACCAGGAGCTCCATTGTCTCGCCCACCTGCCTCTAAACCAGCCTCATAACAAGCTTGAACCTCTTCCTTATTTTCTGCTAAGAAAGCAAAGTGAATAGGGTCTTGTGTCCCCTGAGCCAGCCAAAAATCACCACCAGGATGAGGGCTGTTCGGGGCAAGAAAACTGATTAGAGAACTAGTCCTAAAAGCCAATTCATATCCTAATGGAGCGAGAAATCTCTTATAAAATCCTTCTGAAATTTGTAAATCCTTTACCTTAATCTCAAAATGATCAATCATTCTCACTACCCATAAATGCTTTCAAGCGTTCGACTGCTTCTTTAAGCGTGTCTAGGTCTGTCGCATAGCTGAGGCGCACATTTTCTGGCGCTCCAAATCCTGCTCCTGTAATCAAGGCCAGACCAACTTCTTCAAGAATAGCCGTTGTAAATGCTGTTACATCGCTATAACCTTTCATCTCCATAGCTTTTTTGACATTTGGAAAGAGATAGAAAGCTCCTTGTGGTTTGACAACTTCAAAACCAGGGACTTCACACAAGAGTGGATAGATGGTATTGAGACGTTCTTCAAATGCTTGACGCATAACTTCCACAGAATCTTGCGGTCCAGTTAGGGCTTCGATAGTTGCATATTGTGAAACAGCAGTTAGGTTAGAAGTTGTTTGACCTGTCAATTTGCTCATAGCAGCGATGATTTCTGGATCACCCACTGCATAACCTACCCGCCAACCCGTCATGGCATAAGCTTTTGATACACCGTTAATGACAATGGTTTGCTTGCGAATGGCTTCTGATAGACTAGAGATTGGTACGAACTCATTCCCGTTATAGACCAAACGGCCATAGATATCATCTGCTAGGATGAGAATGTCATGTTCAACAGCCCAATTTCCGATAGCCAAGAGTTCCTCACGGGTGTAAATCATTCCTGTCGGATTGGATGGCGAATTCAACACCAAAACCTTGGTCTTGTCTGTGCGAGCTGCTTCCAACTGCTCTACGGTCACCTTAAAGTGATTGTCTTCCTTAGCAGGAACAAAGACGGGAACTCCCTCTGCCATCTTGACCTGATCTCCATAGCTGACCCAATATGGGGTTGGGATAATCACTTCATCACCTGGATTGATCACAGCCATAAAGAAAGTATAGAGTGAGAACTTAGCACCGGTAGCAAATGTGACTTCGTTGGCCGCTACGGAATAACCATAATAACGCTCAAAATAGGTATTGACTGCTGCTTTTAACTCAGGCAAACCTGAAGCTACCGTATAGAAAGAAGCACGTCCATCTCGAATGGCTGCAACAGCTGCATCTTGAATATTTTTGGGAGTATGGAAATCGGGCTGACCTAAAGTTAAGAAAAGTACATCTTTTCCTTCAGCCTTTAACTTCTTTGCTCTTGCATCACTAGCCAGAGTCACACTTTCTTCTATTTCTAAAACACGGTTGGATAGTTTCATAGGCCCTCCTTATTGACCAATGCTCCTGTTTCAAAATCTACTAGATAAAAATTAGAGCCTGACTTGACTTCCCAGATTGGCTTGTCTTGATAACGGCCAAAGGTAATCTTGTCAATCTCGCCAGCTCCTTTTTCCTTAGAAACCGCTTCTGCTTTTTCTTGTGAAACACCTTGATTTAGCTGATAAACGTAGATCTTATGGTCATCTTTTCCAATCAGGACAGCAAGTGCTTCTTGTTTTTTATTACGACCAAGAACGCTGTAATAGGATTCCAAGCCATTGTATAAATCAACCTGATCAGCTTGCTCTAATCCTGCATACTGCTGAGCTAATTTTTCTCCTTCACTTTTAGCTGTTTGATAAGGTTTCATACTCAGAAACACTAGATACAGAAAGGAAGCACTGATAACCACAAACAAAATCGTCATCCCTAGACCATACTGCCACAGTAGATTATTTTTTGCTTTGTTTTGTCTTTTTTTCACTCGTCTATTTTACCATCTATTAAGCTTTATTACAAGTGAATGCAAGAATACTCTTCGAAAATCTCTTCAAACCACGTCAGCTTTATCTGCAACCTCAAAGCTGTGCTTTGAGCAACCTACGGCTAGCTTCCTAGTTTGCTCTTTGATTTTCATTGAGTATAAGCAACCAATTCTATTTCTCCCTTCAAAGCAAACCGATTTTTCTTAGTTAAAACCGAGCAGGAAAAGTAAAGACAACTCCAAAATCAACCTATTAAAAAACCTGAGCTTGGAACTCAAGTTTTTAGAAGTTCTTTTAATCTATGGAATCACTTTATCATCCATTCTTTTAGCCATTTTTCCTAAAAAGATAGCCAGTAGAAGACTAATCATGACTAAAAAGAATCCTAGATAAAGAAATGTTACTACAAAGCCTAAATGGTCAATCAACCACCCTGTCAGTGGGAAGAAGACAATCATACTCAGGCTAAACATCATAGAGTAGACACTCAGCATGGTTGCCCTTACTTCACTTGGGAGGCGCTCTTGCAAATCATTGTCAAAAATCGGCTGAAAAAGAGCATATAGAGCATTACTCATCAAATAAATCAAAATATAGATTAGAGGTGTTCCAAAGTAGGACAACATATAGGTGACTCCAGTCAGCAGGACGAGGATAGGGAAAAGCTTCAAGGCAACATATTTCTTTCCAAGCTTACTCGCTAGATAGACTGCGACGATATTTAAGAGACTACCAAGTAGCATAACTGCTGAAATTTGCCAACCACTTAAATCTGGTAACTGATTTTGATAGTAAAAATAAAACATGCACATGAGTACTCCGACAATCTGAGACAAAATCATCCAGTTGAACAGCATGGGATTTCGCTTCAACTCATCCTTAACAGTCCAAATAATCTGTTTCATGGTCACACTATCAGCTTTTTCTAGCTTGACACTAGGTTCTTTCAGCATCCAAATCAGGAAAAGAACTATGATAGAAGTCGCAATCATGATATAGTAGGTCAGGTGCAATTGACCATGGACAAAAAATCCCGCCAACACTGTCCCCAAAGACCGAGTTCCTTCCGACACCCCTGATAGAAAACTTGAAATGGATAGATAACGCTCCTTTAGTCCAGCCTCTACAGCCGAGTCATAGACCATTGCTGCGCTTGTTCCCGAATCAAAATTATAAGACAAGGCACTCACCGCCATTGCTAGTGCATAAATCCAAAAATTTCCCTGCCCAGCCAACATGAGAATAGAAGACACAATCCCTGCTATACGACTTAAATAAAGGTTGGTCTTATAGGAATAGCGGTCAGCTAACATTCCAGATGGAATTTCACAGAGAAGACTGGTCGTATGAAAAATACTTTCCAGAAGTCCAATCTGCCAAAGAGACATTCCGTTTTGACTGAGAAAGAGAATCCAAAAACTGGTAATCCCTAGAAATGCAAAAAACTCAACTCCGGCCATCAGGCCAATATTTTTCCGATAATTTCTTATTAACATCTTTTCTCCTTAACAAGTGTATTATTATTTCTTTTGTCTGTCACTTGTTAATCTGTGCCTTACATGATCTCCACCCCTTTTTAGAAGCATTCTTCAATGCCATTATTGTTCCTTTAATGATTTATAAAATGATACCGGAAAATAGCTGTTCTGCGGTTTCTATTGCGAGTTCTCTTGTTTATTTTAGCACTTATGTCATCATATTACAAGAGAATATTAGAATACTCTTCGAAAATCAAATGCATTCCAGTCGCAAGTGATTAGAATTTCTACAATTTTACAATTTTCAAATAAACTCTGAGCAAATTTCTTGCAAGTCCTTTTGTTTTGTTGTAATATATTTTATAACAACGAGAAAGCTCTCGAGAATTTAAGAAAAAGGAGACACATCATGTCTAAAAAAGTATTATTTATCGTCGGATCACTACGCCAAGGTTCTTTCAACCACCAAATGGCACTTGAAGCTGAGAAAGCACTTGCCGGTAAAGCGGAAGTTAGCTACCTCGATTACTCATCCCTTCCTCTCTTTAGCCAAGATTTGGAAGTTCCAACTCACCCAGCTGTAGCGGCTGCTCGTGAAGCAGTTCTCGCTGCTGATGCCATCTGGATCTTCTCTCCAGTCTACAACTTCTCTATCCCTGGAACAGTAAAGAACTTGCTTGACTGGCTATCTCGTGCCATTGACTTGTCTGATACACGCGGCGCTTCTGCCCTTCAAGACAAGTTTGTCACCGTATCATCTGTAGCCAATGCAGGTCACGATCAACTCTTCGCTATCTACAAAGACCTCTTGCCATTTATCCGTACACAAGTCGTTGGCGATTTCACTGCTGCACGTGTCAACGACTCTGCTTGGGCAGACGGAACATTGGTTCTCGAAGAAACAGTCCTAAACTCACTTGAAAAACAAGCGGAAGACTTGGTTAATGCGATCAAGTAACTAACATAATAAAAGCGAACAAGACTACTTTTCTGACACTCAGAAGTCTAGCTTGTTCGCTTTTTTTCTCATTTTAAACTAAAATGTCTGACTATACATATTGTCAAATACAAAATATCTTTTCATACTTCCTTAACAAAAACCAATTCCTGTGGTTGGGACAGGTCTTCTCTGTAGACAAATCCTGCAAAGCTTAAGCGACGAGCTTCCTCCACTGTTTGTACTTGATTTTCTATCAGGGCTGTTAGGAAGGCACCACGCGCTTTCTTTGAAATGGTTGAATGAATCTTCAGCTTACCGTCTCTGTCCTCCATAAATTTAAAGGTTACCATTTTTTCTCTGATTTCCTTAGAAAATACTGTCTCAAACTCGGATGACAAGAGGGAGAAAATTAGGTCTTCACCATTCATAGCTTCATCATAGGTTTGCTTCCAATGGCTCTTCAAAGTCTTACCAGCGACTTTTAACTTCATCAAAAAGTCCAAACGGTGAGGGGCCATAGGTGACAAGGCTGGAACAACACCGTACAAAGCCGAGGTAATGAAGACATGATTTTCCAGATAGGCTTGTTCTGCCTCGGTCAATTTGTCTCGCTTGATATGACGATACATGAGGCCATCAAACAGTTTCAAGGCTGGATAGTGTTGAGCAGTTTGGTTTTTTAAAGCTTGGATATGTTGACATTCTTCCGCAGCCTTCTCATCTGAAACTTTGTAAAAACTTTCCAATTGACTAGCAGAGTAGAGGGCCAAGGCATCAAGCACAGCCTGACTTTCTGGTTTTAAAGGAGCAGCTTCGATACTAGGCAAATCTGTGTTCATTTCTTTTGCTGTTGGAATTAAAATTTTCATATTGATAGTGTAGCATATTTTTTAGCCACAACCAAGAAATTCATCTGATACTCAATGAAAATCAAAGAGCAAACTAGGAAACTAGCCGCAGGTTGCTCAAAACACTGTTTTGAGGTTGCAGATAAGACTGACGAAGTCAGTCTCATATATACGGCAAGGTGAAGCTGACGTGGTTTGAATTTGATTTTCGAAGAGTATGAAAAACCTCGGTTTAACCGAGGCTTCTCTGTTTATTTTGGCCATCCTAACCAGATAGCCACGAGAACAAGGGCTACGCCAGCCAAGCTTGTTAAGATAGATAAGAATTTATCTTTTTTCTCCTTGAACTGAGAAAAACCTATCTTCAAAGCAAACAACCCAAGTAGCATTGAAGCGACCATCAAATAAAAACCCATTTCTTTGTCCTCCATTGGTCTTAATTTACCTTATTATAACATATATTTCTTAAATAAATCTTTTTTTACTGGACTTTAAAGGTCTTGAGATAATTGTCTTTTCCTACTTGACCTTCAAAGTTTTTACCATTTTCAAGGTAAGGAAGTTCATCAGATACAGAAGCCTTGACCTTGTATATCTTGCCATCAACTTTAAAGAAGTAGACGGTATCTCCCTTGATAACAGCTGATTTGAGGTCTGCTACCACACCCTTGATACTCTCTGTTGTTGCATTGTCAATTTCAAGGTCGTTTTTATTGGCATACTTGCTGAGCAGTTCTTCTACTGTCGTAGCTACGATAACATTTTGGTACTCGACTGCGTCTACCAAAGCATACTCTTTGACCAAACCAGCATTGTCCTTCAAGCCCATGATGTACAAAGGCTTGTCATTGAGGTTGATGAGGATTGGGAAGGTTGCTTTGTAGGATTTCTCCTGAACAGCACCTTCGGCTGATTCACGGGCTGATTCTTCTGTAGCAGAAGCCAAGCTATACTTAGTGATTTCTCCTGTTCGCATATTCTCAAGGATGAAACCAAGATTACTTTCATCTGCATTGGCCGACGTCACACCTGTGTAGAGATAGATGTCATTGCCGATAGACAAGTAATTATAGCCCTTGGTAGTCTGGGTCACGTTTTTCTTGGAAATCATGGCATTCCAGAAACCGTCCTTGTACTTGCCGTTGTAGTTGATTTGCTCAATAGTTTCCTCAGCTGGATAGACCCTGTCCACCCATTCTGGAACATCTGCCAAGTTGTATTCCTTGGTTTCTCCATTTGTGGCATCCAAGATAATGACTGAAACTGGACGAGGAACCGCAAGCCCAAATTGCTTTTGATAAACCGTTGCTACATAGAAAGGATTGCCCTCATCGTCCACCTCAAAAGATGGAGTCTTGAAGATTTTAGTTGGGTACTTCAAGCGCAGGTGACGCTTGACATCACGGTTAAAATACTCCGAGTCCGAATACTTGATTGGTGTCTTCAAGTCCACCAAGTCCGCATTACCAGTTACCATGTCCACCTTGATATACTCGCCGATTCCCTTGGCCTGATTATTAAACCACTTGATAGGGTCTGCATATTCTAGTGGTGTAACCCGATAAGGCTTACCATCAATCGTTAGTTGAGTATAGGTATCTGCGGCTACGTACTGCGACACCTTATCCGTTAGGGAACCCAAGTAGCGGTCCCCAATTTTTTCAGCAGTACTTCTATCTAAAATAGGAACCTTACTGGTGTCAGTCTTAGGAAATTCAGTAAAGTCTTTTTCCGTAACTGTGACTACATTAGCATAATTTTTAGCCTGAAAAATGCTGGAAGTCACCAAGGAAACCAAAGCTGCTAAGAGAAGAATTCCTCCAATAGAAGCTAAAAGGATTTTCCCTAACCGATTGATTTTGAAACCCTCAAGATTTAAGGCAGCTTCCGCTTTGCCATGACGCACATGAACCGTTTTGACAAGGTTTATCCCCTTGCCAAAGCCAAATAAGATTGCCACAAGCAGCAAATGCCCACAGAGGAAAAAGAGAAATTCCCAGCTGGTCAGGTTAAGGGGCGGTAAAAAGATATACCAGGTCGTTGCGATAAAAATAAGTTCAAAGATTATCCGTTTCATCTGCTTTCCTCCTAAATGATTCGTCCTTCCAAGTGATCCAGTTCATGCTGGCAAATCTGAGCTGGGAAGCCTGTCAAGATAATGGTCTGTTCCTGCCACTTGCTGTCACGATAGGCAACCCTTATGGTTTCATACCGCTTAGTAGGTCTCACACCTGTCAAGGACAAACAGCCTTCCTCTGTCTCATAAGGTCCTTCAAAGGACAGGAGCACTGGGTTAAACATAACCACAGGAACCAAGCCAAGATTAAAGATAATCACGCGCTTCTGCACTCCAATCATATTGGCAGCCAGGCCGACACAAGTCTCACGATTTGCTAAGAGTGTGTCCTGCAAATCTCTGGCAAGATACAGATCATCCTGACTTGCCGGCTGAGATACCTGAGATAAAAACAAAATATCCTTCACAATTTTCTTTTCCACTTCCTCACACTCCTCTTGTCTTTTACTATATTATAGCAATTATAGCATAAAAGACGATAACTGCAAGCCCTTTCCCTCAACTGTAGCAAAAAGCCATCCGAAGATGACTTTTTTGCTATTTAATTTCTTTATAAGTTACTTCCATACCACGCTGAACAGCAGGACGATTGGCAATTTTTTCTGCCCAGTTTACTAGATTCTGATAACTTGAGGCATCTAAAAATTTTGCAGAACCTTTGTAAAGTTTTCCTTGGACTAACTGTCCATACCAAGACCAGATAGCAATATCTGCAATCGTATAATCATTGCCTGCAATATAAGGTTTCTGAGCCAATTCCTTATCCAATAAATCCAACTGGCGTTTCACTTCCATCGTAAAACGGTTAATAGGATATTCCAATTTTTCAGGGGCATAATTAAAGAAATGTCCAAATCCCCCACCTAGAAAAGGTGCAGCACCTGCTTGCCAGAATAGCCAATTCAAAACTTCTACCTTTTCCACAGGATTGCTTGGTAAAAAGGCTCCAAATTTCTCAGCAAGATACAGAAGAATATGAGCAGACTCAAAGACTCTCACTTCTTCAGTCCCTGACTGGTCCAATAAGGCTGGAATCTTTGAATTTGGATTGAGCTTTACAAAGTCTGAACCGAATTGATCCCCATCCATGATAGCAATCTTATACAAGTCGTAAGCTGCTTGCTCAAAACCAGCTTCTAGTAATTCTTCCAATAAGATAGTAACCTTCACACCATTTGGTGTTCCCAGTGAATAAAGCTGAAAAGGTTGTTCTCCTTTTGGCAAGTTTTGTTCGAAACGGGCACCTGCTGTTGGTCTATTTAATCCCGTAAAGGCTCCTTGATTACTAGCTTCATCCTGCCATACGGTCGGTAATTGATAAGCTGACATCAGAAACCTCCCTTAAATCGCATTCTTGTCAAAACCGAGTTTACGTTGAACAAACTTAACGATTTCGACGATGATAATCATTGAGAAACTTCCGCCCATAACGATTCCCCATTGTGACAAGTCTAGTTTGGTTACGTGGAAGATTCCTTCAAGCGGTTCTACGACAATTGTTGCCATAAGAAGGATGAAGGATACCAAGATGGACCAGTTGAAGGTCTTAGACTTGAATGGGCCGACTGTCAAGATGGATTGGTAAACAGATTTCACATTGTAGGCATGGAAGAGCTGAATCAAACCAAGGGTTGCAAAGGCCATAGTTAGGGCATCTGCATGAATGGCATGATTGTCACCCACATGTACTGGGTAAGCAATCGCAAGGCCATAAACACTCATAACAATAGCTGCTTGGAGTACACCTTGATAGATGATAGAACTGAAAACACCACCTGAGAAAAAGCTTGCCTTGCGTCCACGTGGTTTATGGTTCATGACGCCAGGCTCAGCAGGTTCAACACCTAGTGCAATTGCTGGGAAGGTATCCGTTACCAAGTTGATCCACAAAAGATGAACTGGCTGCAAAACATCCCAACCAAACAAGGTTGATAGGAAGATGGTTAATACTTCAGCAGTATTGGCAGAAAGTAGGTACTGGATAGTCTTTTGAATATTAGAGAAGACCTTACGTCCTTCTTCAACTGCAACGATGATAGTCGCAAAGTTATCATCTGCAAGAATCATATCAGAAGCTCCCTTAGAAACCTCTGTACCAGTAATCCCCATACCGATACCGATACCGGCTGTTTTCAGAGCTGGCGCATCGTTGACACCGTCACCTGTCATGGCAACAACCTTGCCTTGTTTTTGCCATGCCTTGACGATACGAACCTTGTGCTCTGGAGATACACGTGCATAAACAGAGTATTGACCAACCACTTTTTCAAAATCTTCATCTGACAGTTCATTGAGTTCAGCACCAGTTAAAACGTGGCCTTCTGTATCGTTTGCATCGATGATTCCCAAACGTTTAGCGATGGCTTCTGCTGTATCTTGATGGTCACCTGTAATCATGATTGGACGGATGCCAGCTTCCTTAGCCACTCGAACAGCCTCAGCTGCCTCAGGACGTTCAGGGTCAATCATTCCAATCAAACCAGTGAAGATTAAATCATTTTCAAGCTCTTCAGAAGTAAGGTTTTCTGGAATGCTATCGATAATCTTATAAGCACCTGCAAGGACACGCAAGGCTTGATGAGCCATTTCAGAGTTGTTTGTATGAATGAGGTTTGTAACCTTCTCATCAATCGGAGCAATATCCCCAGCCTTATCACGAAGAACACAACGTTTCAAGAGTTGGTCTGGCGCACCTTTGACTGCTACAAGGAAACGACCATCTGGCAATGGGTGAACCGTTGACATGAGCTTACGGTCAGAGTCAAATGGCAATTCAGCTACACGAGGATATTTCTCTAAAAATGCTTTAACATCATAGCCCTTGTCCAAGGCATACTGGATGAAGGCTGTTTCGGTTGGGTCACCAATCAGGTTGCCTTCAACATCGATTTTCGTATCATTGGCCAAGACAACTGAACGAAGTAGGGGCATTTCAAGACCTAGTTCAATATCATCAGCTGAGTCATGTAGGGCTGCATCGTAGAAGACTTTTTCGACTGTCATCTTGTTCATAGTCAGCGTACCAGTCTTGTCAGAAGCGATGATTTCAGTTGAACCAAGTGTTTCTACTGCTGGCAACTTACGAACAATAGAGTTTCGTTTGGCCAAAACTTGAGTACCAAGGGCAAGAACGATGGTTACGATAGCAGGGAGCCCTTCTGGAATGGCTGCAACGGCAAGTGCAACAGAGGTCATCAACTCACCAAGTGGATTTTTCCCTTGAATGAAGACTCCAACTACAAACGTAACAAGGGCAATGACCAAAATTGCATAGGTCAAGACTTTAGAAAGGTTGTTCAAGTTTTGTTTGAGTGGTGTATCCGTCTCATCCGCATCTTGGAGCATGCCAGCGATATGACCAACTTCCGTGTACATCCCTGTATTGACAACAACACCAAGACCACGACCATAGGTTACGTTTGAGTTTTGGAAGGCCATGTTGACACGATCACCGATACCAGCATCTGTAGCAAGCTCGACTGTCAAGTCTTTTTCGACTGGCACAGACTCACCTGTCAGGGCAGCTTCTTCGATTTTAAGAGAATTGGCTTCTAGCAAACGTAGGTCCGCTGGTACAACATCACCAGCTTCAAGGGCAACAATATCTCCTGGTACCAATTCTTTAGAGTCAATCTCCGCCATGTGGCCATCACGAAGAACGCGAGCAGCTGGACTTGACATAGATTTGAGGGCTTCAATGGCTTCTTCTGCTTTTCCTTCTTGGTATACACCAAAGGCAGCATTGATAATAACCACGGCTAAGATAATGATGGCATCTGCGATATCTTCCCCACCAGAAGTCACAACTGACAAGATAGCCGCCGCAACTAGGATGATAATCATCAAATCCTTAAATTGCTCGATGAATTTGACCAGAATTGATCGTTTCTCGCCTTCTTCGAGCTCATTGTGGCCAAATTCGGCAAGGCGTTTTTCTGCCTCGCTTGATGACAAACCTTGCTCGGTCGCATCCACAGCCTTCAAGACCTCTTCAGGACTTTGAGTGTAAAACGCTTGGCGTTTTTGTTCTTTTGACATGTGTCTCCTCCTTGACATTGTGTGCAAAACAGACTCTCTTTTTCTCATCGTATCTTTTCACGACAAACAAAAAGAGACCTGTTAATCATAACAAGTCTCGCTGTTTAAGATAGTGCCGGAAAGCATACTCTTCAGTATAAAATTCGGAATGACGACACTATCACAGGTTTCTGCCAGCTACTCCCTTGAGTAGTACTATTATACCAAATTTTGAAAAGTTTTCAAGGAGTAAAAACTGCCTTATTTGAATTTTCCCTTGGAAACCAGTATAATGGTAGAATGCTATGTGACTAGAAAGGAAGTTGAATGAAGCAATCTATTTCAAATCTCAAGTTAGCTGAGCGTGGGGCTATTATCAGTATTTCGACCTACCTGCTCTTGTCTGCAGCCAAATTGGCTACTGGTCATCTTCTGCATTCATCCAGTTTGGTGGCTGATGGTTTTAACAACGTGTCGGACATCATTGGAAATGTGGCCCTCTTAATCGGGATTCGGATGGCGCGCCAGCCTGCAGACCGTGACCATCGTTTTGGTCACTGGAAGATTGAAGATTTGGCTAGCTTAATCACTTCCATCATTATGTTTTATGTTGGCTTTGATGTTCTGAGGGATACCATTCAAAAGATTCTCAGCCGGGAAGAAACGGTCATTGATCCTCTGGGCGCAACTCTAGGAATCATTTCTGCAGCGATTATGTTCATTGTCTATCTCTACAATACTCGCCTCAGCAAGAAATCTAACTCCAAGGCGCTGAAAACAGCTGCCAAGGACAATCTTTCTGATGCTCTTACCTCACTTGGTACTACTATTGCCATCCTAGCTAGCAGTTTCAATTATCCGATTGTGGACAAACTGGTTGCCATTATCATCACTTTCTTTATCTTGAAGACTGCCTATGATATTTTCATCGAGTCTTCCTTTAGCCTTTCAGATGGTTTCGACGACCGTCTGCTTGAGGATTATCAAAAGGCTATCATGGAAATTCCCAAGATCAGCAAGGTTAAGTCGCAAAGAGGTCGCACCTACGGTAGTAACATCTACCTGGATATTACACTAGAAATGAATCCTGACTTGTCTGTTTACGAAAGTCACGAAATTGCCGATCAGGTCGAGTCTATGCTGGAAGAACGTTTTGGCGTCTTTGATACCGATGTCCATATCGAACCAGCACCTATACCTGAGGATGAAATTTTAGACAATGTCTATAAAAAATTGCTAATGCGCGAGCAATTGATTGACCAAGGAAATCAACTGGAAGAACTCTTGGCTGATGATTTTGTCTATATTCGCCAGAATGGAGAGCAGATGGATAAAGAGGCTTATAAGGCCGAAAAAGACTTGAATTCTGCTATCAAGGATATTCAAATCACTTCCATCAGTCAAAAGACCAAACTCATCTGCTATGAGTTAGATGGTATCGTCCATACCAGTATCTGGCGTCGCCACGAAACTTGGCAAAATATCTTTCATCAAGAAACCAAAAAAGAATAGAGAAATCCTGTCATGAGACGGGATTTTTCTATTCTTCTAGCTATCAAATTCACTTAGGTATTCATAGCGTTCGTATTTTTCAAGGAGTGCTTCGTTCTTCTCATCCAGTTCTTTTTGAAGAGTAGCCAGCTTACCAAAGTCAGAGCCATTGGCCTGCATTTCCTCTTCAATAGCAGCGATACGATTTTCCAAGGCTTCAATATCACTTTCGATACTTGCCCACTCCTGCTTTTCTTGGTAGGTCATACGTTTCTTGTCTTCACGGACCTTAACCACTTTCTCCTTTTCGGCCTTTTGCACTTGATTGGCCATATCTGTTTCAAAGGCTTTTTCATCTAAGTAGTCGGTGTAATGACCAAAGAAAGGACGAATCTTGCCATCCTCAAAAGCGAGAATCTTGGTCGCTACCTTATCCAAGAAATAGCGATCATGACTAACTGTCAAGACAGGCCCTGCAAAGCCCTGCAAGAAATTCTCCAAAACTGTCAAAGTCGCAATATCTAGGTCATTTGTCGGTTCGTCCAAGAGAAGAACATTTGGTTTTTCCAAAAGTAGTTTGAGGAGATAAAGACGTTTTTTCTCGCCACCTGACAATTTCTCAATCAAGGTTCCATGCGTAGAACGTGGGAAAAGGAACTGCTCTAGCAACTCAGCGATGGAAGTCGTAGAACCGCCACTGGTCTTGACTTCTTCTGCCACTTCTTGCAGATAATTGATAACTCGCTTGCTTTCATCCAAGCCCTCAATTTGTTGGGAGAAATAGGCGATGCGAACAGTTTCCCCTATCACAACTTGTCCTGCTGTCGGCTCAAGACTGCCTGCAATCAAGTTGAGTAGGGTTGATTTCCCAACACCGTTGTCTCCAACAATTCCGATACGGTCTTTGGCCTGCACCAAGAGATTAAAATCTTGCAAAATAGGCTTGTTTTCATAGGCAAAGGAAACATCCTGAAACTCGATGACTTTTTTCCCAATCCGACTAGTCTCAAAATTCATGGTCAAGTCTGTCTCAGCAACGCCACCTGAAACTTCTTTTTTCAGATCATGGAAACGATTGATACGAGCTTGTTGCTTGGTCGCACGTGCCTGCGGTTGTCTACGCATCCAGGCCAATTCTTGCTTATAGAGTTGCTCTTTTTTGTGGAGAAGAGCCGCATCGCGCTCGTCCTGTTCCGCCTTAAGGCGAACATAGTCCTGATAATTGCCCTGATACTCGGTCAATCCAGCTCGGTCCAACTCGAAAATCCGTGTTGACAGCGCATCTAGGAAATAGCGATCGTGGGTGATAAAAAGGACGGTCTTCTTGGAATTTTTTAAAAAGAGAGTCAGCCACTCGATGGTTGCAATATCCAGATGGTTGGTCGGCTCGTCCAGCAGCAAGAGGTCATGGTTGCCAAGTAAGACTTGCGCCAACTGAACCCGTCTTCTTAGACCACCTGACAATTCCCCAACAGGAGTTGATAAATCTTGAATCCCCAGCTTGCTGAGAACGGTCTTGACCTGACTCTCAATTTCCCAAGCTTGGAGAGAGTCCATTTCAGCCATGACCCGTTCCAAACGCGCCTGCTTGTCCTCACTGTAGTTGAGCATGATCAACTCGTACTCACGAATAAGCTGGATTTCCTTGAGGTCGCTTGATAGAACCGTATCCAAGACTGTCTTACTATCATCAAAATCAGGATCCTGAGTCAAGTAGCCAATCTGGTAATCATTCTTAGCCGAAAAGGGACTGACATCTCCATCAAAGCCAGACACACCAGAAAGAACATCCAAAAGGGTGGTCTTGCCCGTTCCATTGACACCAATCAGACCAATTCTATCCAAATCATGGATGATAAAGGAAATATCCTTAAAAACGGTCTTGTCACCAACGGATTTACTTAGTTTTTCAACGATAAAATCACTCATTTTTTCTCCCTCAGATAAGCATGGATGGCTTGACGGTCATTTTCCAATTCTCCATCGACAATGGCATATTCAATCTCTGTTAAAATCTCTCCCAAGTCTGGGCCCGGCTGATAGCCATATTCCTTAATCAGAATACCGCCATTGATCTGGATTTCTTTCTTGTCATGAATGGTCAAACTCTGGTAGGTTTCTGTGATCGCTTGTGGATTAACTTCTTTTCCTTGAGCCTGACGAAGATTTTCAGCCTGTAAAAGCAAATCCAATTCAAAGCGGTAACAATCGCGCTTGCTCAATTCTCCCTTTTCACGCAAAGCCAAAATAGTCAGCAAATCCTGAACTTGCTTGGCAAATTGGCGTGAGGTCTTCCAAGCTTTCAAAAATGGCTGCGCATTTTCAATCTCCAAAGCCCACAAAAGAGCTGCCCAGCCTTGTTCAGAAGATTCAAAGGTAAAATCAGTCTCCAAATCAAACAGTCTGTTGAGCTTGTCCTGGCTAGCTACCATATCAGGGAGATAGTCATAAGCTTGACTCTCAATCATGGAAGCCAAGCCCCTTCTCCAAAACGGAGCCAGTAAGAGTTTATCAAACTCGACGAAGGTACGCTCTACAGAAATTTTCTCCAAAAGTGGCGTCAAGATCTTCATAGCTTTAAATGTTGCTGGCTCAAGTTCAAAGCCAAGACTGGCCTGAAAACGGAATCCACGCATAATCCGCAAAGCATCTTCGTTGAAACGCTCACTAGCTACACCAACCGCTCGCAAAACTTGATTTTCCAAATCCTCTAAACCATGAAACAAGTCAATGATTTCTCCTGTCTCGTCCAAAGCAAAGGCATTGACTGTAAAATCACGGCGTTTGAGGTCTTCTTCTAGCGAGCGCACAAAGGAAACCGCACTGGGTCTGCGATAGTCCACATAGACATCCTCTGTCCGAAAGGTGGTTACCTCATACTCCTCATCCCCATCTAAGACCAAGACGGTTCCGTGCTCGATTCCGATATCAGCTGTTCGCGGAAAAATCTGCTTGGTCTCCTCAGGATAAGAAGACGTCGCAATATCTACGTCATGGATAGGGCGATTGAGAAGGGCATCTCGAACAGAGCCCCCAACAAAATAGGCTTCAAAACCTACTTCTTTAATTTTTTCTAATACTGGTAAAGCCTTCTGAAATTCAGAAGGCATTTGCGTTAATCTCATAATAAGTGTTCTAATCCATAGACAAGCTCATGACGCTTGACAACTTCTTTAATTCCCAAATTGACCCCTGTCATGAAGGAGCTGCGATCATAGGAGTCATGACGGAGGGTCAATCCTTCTCCCTGATTACCAAAGATGACTTCCTGATGGGCTATCAAGCCTGGCAAACGAACTGAGTGGATGCGCATACCATCAAAGTCAGCACCACGGGCACCTGCAATCAATTCTTCCTCATCAGGCGCACCTTGCTGGATATATTCTCGAACCTCCGCCATCAGCTCAGCTGTTTTAATGGCTGTTCCACTCGGAGCATCCTTTTTCTTGTCATGATGGAGCTCGATAATCTCCACATTTGGGAAATATTTGGCAGCCTGCGTCGCAAATTGCATGAGTAAGACAGCACCCAGGGCAAAGTTAGGGGCAATCAAACCACCCAAATCTTGGGAACGAGAAAATGCTTTCAGCTCTGCAATTTCTTCACTAGTAAAGCCTGTTGTTCCAACTACTGGAGCAAAGCCATTTTCGAGGGCAAAGCGTGTGTTTTCGTAGGCAACAGCTGGAGTTGTGAAATCTACCCAGACATCCGCTTCAAAGCCTGCTAAATCAGCCTTATCCTTGAAAACAGGAACTCCCTGCCATTCTGACTCAGACTCAAAAGGATCCAAAACTGCTACCAAGTCCAAATCTGGATCAGCCAAGACCATCTGACAAGCAGCCTGACCCATTTTTCCTTTAAAACCAGCAATAATTACTCGAATACTCATCTCTACTCCTGTCTAAGATACAAAGCCTGTAATAACACAAAGTGAAAATAAGAGTTCTGATCAAGGAGTGTCTACTCCTTGGAAGAACTATCTTTTTCACACAGGGTTCCAGGCGTGTTCAATTTCTATGATACAAGCCATCTTAACTAGTCTAAAAATGCCAACTAAATCACTGGAATATAACCCAGAGCAATACTTCCTGCTCCTAGGTGTGTCCCAATGACACTACCAAATGTAGCTAGTGAAATATCCGTACCCACTCCAGATTCAAGCAAGTGTTGACGCAATTCTTCAGCCTTTTCAGGAGCATTTCCGTGAATGACAATGACACGATATTGACCTGAAGCCGTTGTTTCCTTGATAATCTCAATTAAGCGCTTGGTTGCTTTCTTCTCCGTACGAACTTTTTCGTAAACTTCAATCACACCTTGATCATTGAAATAAAGAATTGGCTTGATGCTTAGCAGATTACCCAAAATCGCAGCCCCATTTGAAAGGCGTCCACCTTTGACCAAGTGGTCCAAATCATCTACCATGATAAAAGCTGACGTACGGCTGATTTGCATAGCTAGCTTATCCTGAATAATGGCAAAATCATCGCCCTGGTCACGCCAGTTAAAGACACTTTCAACCATGATACCCAGCGGAGCGCTTGTAATCAAAGTGTCTGGGAAAGCAATGGTCAAGCCCTCATAGTCATCCACCATATACTGGATATTTTGGTAAAAACCTGAAATTCCAGAAGATAGGAAAAGCCCCAAGGCATGGGTATAGCCTTGTTCTTTGAGCGCAGTTAAGATTTCATCTAACTTGGCAATGCTTGGTTGACTGGTCTTAGGTAATTCAGAAGCCTGAGCCATTTTTTGGTAAAATTCCTCAGCAGTCAGATTGACACCTTCAACATACTCCTCACCATCAATATTGACAGGAATATCCAAGACAAACAAATCTTCTCTTTGTAAGGTCTCTGCACTGAGATAGGCAGAAGAATCTGTGATAACAGCTAGTTTCATATTAGAACTCCAAATTGATTCCTGGTAAGTCTAATGCAATTTCAGTTACTTCGTAAGTCAAACGGTTAAGCATGTTCAAACATGGACGAGCCAACGTTTCCACTTCTTCTTGGCTCAATTCACTTGGTTCATTGACAATACGACCATCGATATGGTTTACCTGTGAGATGGTTCCACTAATGACAAACTTATCAAATACAATCATAAAGGTCAAGATGACAATCAAGGAAGTCACTTGATTTTCTTGGTCATGTTGGAGCAATTGGAAGTTCACATCCACCTTGGTTTCAGGAGCTCCATTTTCATTTTCCCATTCAAAATTACGCGCATCAAAATGATACTGACTAACAAATTCTTGTTCACGTTTAAGATTCATGTCTTTCTCCCTCGGCTACAATATTATAAGCTATTGTACCATAATTTTTTATTTTCATCTAGTTTTCTGGGATTTAGTCAATCCCGATTTCAGCTCGAACTACATCCGCGATGGTATCAACATAGTAGTCCACTTCCTCTGTTGTAGGCGCTTCTGCCATAACACGCAAAAGGGGCTCTGTTCCACTTGGGCGAACAAGGATACGGCCATTCCCTGCCATTTCAGCTTCCATCTTCTCGATAATTGCCTTGATAGCTGGCACTTCCATTGCCTTTTCCTTCATGGCATTTTCCACTCGGATATTGACTAATTTTTGTGGATAGATGGTTACTTCTGCGGCCAACTCTGACAAGCTCTTACCAGTTTCCTTCATGATTTTCGTCAATTGGACAGCTGATAATTGGCCATCACCTGTGGTATTGTAATCCATCAAGATAACGTGCCCAGACTGTTCACCACCGAGGTTGTAGCCTGATTTTTGCATCTCTTCAACAACATAGCGGTCGCCAACTGCAGTGACTGCCTTGTTAATGCCTTCACGATCCAAGGCCTTGTGGAAACCAAGGTTAGACATCACAGTTGTCACGATTGTATTTTGAGCCAATTGTCCTTTTTCAGAAAGGTATTTTCCGATGATATACATAATCTTGTCACCATCGACGATGTCGCCATTCTCATCGACCGCAATCAAACGGTCACTGTCTCCATCAAAGGCTAAACCGATAGCTGAGTCACTTTCTTTGACCACTTCTTGAAGGGCTTCTGGGTGAGTTGAACCAACATTAAGGTTGATGTTAAGACCGTCTGGTGTTTCCCCGATAACCGTCAATTGGGCACCAAGGTCTGCAAAAATTTGACGGGCACTGGTAGAAGCTGCACCATTAGCTGTATCCAAGGCAACCTTCATTCCTTCAAGAGGAGTTCCAGTTGAAACAAGGTATCCTTCATACTTACGCAAGCCTTCTGGATAATCTACCAAGGTTCCCAAGCCTTCTGCACTTGGACGAGGAAGAGTATCTTCTGCAGCATCTAGCAAGGCTTCAATCTCTGCTTCTTTTTCGTCATCTAGTTTGAAACCATCACCACCAAAGAACTTAATCCCATTATCAAGGGCTGGGTTGTGGCTGGCAGAAATCATGACACCGGCACTTGCTCCCTCTGTTTTAACCAAATAAGCTACTGCTGGTGTTGCCAGAACGCCTAATTTATACACGTGAATTCCTACAGATAGAAGACCTGCCACCAAGGCAGATTCTAGCATTTCCCCTGAAATACGTGTATCACGTCCTACAAAGACTTTCGGTGCTTCCGTTTCATGTTGACTGAGAACATAACCTCCAAAACGTCCTAGCTTAAAAGCCAATTCTGGCGTTAGTTCTACGTTAGCTTCTCCACGGACTCCATCAGTCCCAAAATATTTACCCATTTTTATAAAATCCTTTTTCTATTTTTAATTCGTTTTTGAACTAGTTGCTTTCGTTGACGAAGATGTCTCCGACGAACTGCTTGTGCTTGAATTAGATGTACTTGAACTCGTTGCCACAGGTTTTGTAGTCACCTTCATTATTGTATCAAAGGGAGTGATAACTGCCGGTAAGACAACACCATTGCGGTCGATTGCTTGCAAAGGTACTGAACCACTGTAATTTCCTGTAATCCGTTCGCTAGTTGGCAAGACAGCGATAATCTTATCAATTCTATCCAATGTCTCTTGGTCACTCGTAATCGACACTTCTTCATCTGACAGCGTGACATTTTCAATCTGTACCCGACTATCAATTTGACTAGGGTCAATCTCTGGTACAACCTTTACCTTATCCTTCTGAGCCTTCTTACCAACCTTGACTGTAATTTTTTGCGGAGTCGCCACAGCGGTCAGCCCATTGGGTAAATCTTCAATACTCAAAGGAACTTCAATCGTTCCAACACTGGCATCTGTTAGGTCAGCAGTAACCTTGAATTTACGTGTACTTTCTTGCATTTCACTAGCTAGCGATAGGCGATTTGCACCAGTCAAGACCACTGATACTTCTGAAGCAAAACCGCTAATAAAATACTCATCACTATTATAGCGTATGTCAATAGGGACATTTGTTACTGTATTCGTATAGGTTTCCGTTTTTACCTGCCTAGCACTGGTACTGTTTTGAAAATTCGTCGCCGTAGCATAGACAAATAAGACACAAGCAAAAAAGAGTGAGGATATGATGTATAAACTATTTTTTCTCATGTTTCCATCCTCCTAGCAATCGCTCTTTAAAACTAAGACCTGCTTCCTCTTTTGGAAGTAAGATTTCACGTAATTCTGTTTCAAATTCATCAAGTGTTAGGTTGTGCTTAAAGCTACCATTATAGGTTATCGAAATTCCTCCCGTTTCCTCTGATACGACAAAAGTCAAGGCATCTGAGACTTCTGATAAACCAATAGCCGCCCGATGTCTGGTTCCAAATTCCTTGGAAATTCCTGTACTTTCTGTCAAGGGCAGATAGGCAGACGTCACAGCGATACGTTCTTCTCTGATAATCACCGCACCATCATGTAGGGGAGTGTTGGGAATAAAAATGTTAATGAGAAGTTCTGCAGAAATCTTAGCATCCAAGGGAATTCCTGTCGAAATATACTCCTGCAAGGTACGTACACGCTGAATAGCAACCAAGGCCCCGATTTTACGAGGACTCATGTATTCGACGGACTTAACAAAGGCACGAATCATCTGTTCCTCAGCACTAATAGGGGCATTGGAAAAGAAATCTGTCGCTCTTCCCAAACGTTCCAAACCAGTCCGAATCTCTGGAGAGAAGATAACAACCGCCGCAATAACCCCATAAGTAATAATTTGATTGATTAACCAAGAAATCGTAGTCAAGCCAATCATATTTGCAAGGATTTGAGCTAAAATAAACACCAAAACTCCACGTACCAAAATCATAATCTTGGTTCCTGCAATAGCTTTTGTAAAATGATATAAAATATAGGCAACAATCAAAATATCAATCAGATTGATAGCTATCGTCCATGGACTTGCAAACAAACTGGTCCAATATTGCAGATTGGATAATTGTTGAAAATTCATCCCTGATATCCTCCCTATCAAAACACTTTCGTCCTATTATACCATTTTCTGGCATTTTTTTCCCTATCCTAGTCCATTTTACATTGAGCAAAAATATGATACAATAAACTGACTAGAAAAAACAAAGGAGAAACCATGTCTCAACTCTATGATATTACCATTGTAGGTGGTGGTCCTGTCGGGCTTTTTGCAGCCTTTTACGCCCACCTACGCCAAGCCAAGGTTCAAATCATCGACTCTCTTCCCCAACTAGGTGGACAACCTGCTATTCTCTACCCTGAAAAGGAAATCCTAGACGTCCCAGGCTTCCCAAATCTGACTGGAGAAGAGTTGACTAACCGCTTGATTGAACAGCTAAACAGTTTTGATACCCCTATTCATCTCAATGAAACGGTTCTTGAGATTGAAAAACAAGAAGAGGGCTTTGTCATCACAACTTCTAAAGGAAGTCACCTGTCTAAAACAGTCATCATCGCTATGGGTGGCGGTGCCTTCAAACCACGTCCGCTGGAACTTGAAGGCGTTGAGAGCTATGAAAATATCCACTACCACGTTTCCAACATTCAGCAATATGCTGGTAAGAAAGTGACTATTCTTGGTGGGGGAGACTCAGCAGTGGATTGGGCTTTGGCTTTTGAAAAAATTGCGCCAACTACCCTTGTTCACCGAAGAGATAATTTCCGTGCCTTGGAACACAGTGTTCAAGCCTTACAAGAATCATCTGTAACCATTAAAACACCATTCGTCCCTAGCCAACTCCTTGGAGATGGAAAAACGCTTGATAAACTTGAAATCACAAAAGTCAAATCTGATGAAACAGAAACGATTGACCTAGACCACCTCTTTGTCAACTATGGTTTCAAATCTTCGGTCGGTAACCTTAAAAACTGGGGGCTCGACCTCAACCGCCACAAGATTATTGTCAACAGCAAACAAGAATCCAGCCAAGCAGGTATCTATGCTATCGGAGACTGCTGCTATTATGACGGAAAAATTGACCTGATTGCGACAGGCCTCGGAGAAGCTCCAACTGCTGTCAACAATGCCATCAACTATATCGACCCTGAACAAAAAGTACAACCAAAACACTCAACCAGTTTATAAAAAAGAACCACGAGTCAAATGCGATTCGTGGTTTTATAGTTCATCTAGGATCTGATCAACTCATACCTTTCCACTTCTTTTTCAAAAATCAAAAATGTCCTATCAAATTGATAAAGCATGTGATATAATAACGATGGCACTAACGATACGCCTTGGACAAGGAGGTATTACAGATGCTAGAACTTCTCAAAATAGTACTTATCGCAGTCGTCGAGAATATCACCTCATGGCTGGTGACTCGTTGGTTAGACGATCACTTCGACAAGTAACCTTCCTGGTTAGTGCTATCTAACCCAGAAAAAATCCCCTTGGTATTGCAGTACCGAGGGGATTTCTGTTAGCACTAAAATGCTAGAACTTCTCAATTCCCCTTTATTATCTCACATGCTCTATTCAATTGTCAAGAAACAGGTTAATATTTTGTAAACTAGCGACATCAGGCTGTTAGAAAAATAGAATCAACCAATCACACTGATAATTCAAGGGATTGTTTTATATCTTTATAATTCATCGGCTATCTTATTGATTTTTCTAAGTCTGTGGTTGACACCACTTTTGGTCAGAGGGGTGCTGAGGCTATCTGCTAACTGCTGAATAGAGTAGTCTGGGTGCTGAATCCGCAACTGCGCTACCTCCTGCAAATCCACTGGCAGATTTTCTAAGCCCATAATATCTTTGATTTTACTGATATTGTTGATGGTCTTCATGCTGGCAGAAACTGTCCGAGCGATATTAGCTGTCTCAGCATTATTTGCCCGATTGAGATCATTACGGGTTTCTCGTAAAATCTTTACTCGCTCAAAATCATCACGCGCCTGCATGGCTCCGATGACAATCAAGAAGTCCATAATATCTTCAGCTCGCTGGAGGTAGGTCACAGCCCCCTTCTTGCGCTCAAGCACCTTGGCATCCAGTAAAAATTGCTGAAGAAGTGAGGCAATCCCTTGCGCGTGGTCCAGGTAAACAGAACTGATTTCCAACTGGTACTTGCCTGACTCAGGGTCACGAATGCTTCCATTTGCCAAGAAAGCACCACAGAGATAGGCACGGCCTGCTTCCTCGTCTGATAAAATTGCCTCATCAATGCCTGTTTCCAGACCAAAGAAGGAGTCCGCCAAGTGCAAATCACTCAGCAATTCCTGCACCTTTTCATCTGTAAAAACAGTATAGACTCGATTCTTACGAAGATTACTTCTTTGGTGGTGGCGGATTTCCGATTTGATTTCATAAAAATGGAGAAAGGACTCATAGAGGTGACGAGCCAGTTTGGCATTTTCTGTCACAACTGACAAGGTCAAGCCTGAAGTCGAGAGACCGATGCTACCGGACATCTTGATAATGGCAGATAATTCATGCCGGCTTAGATGGTGCTGACCTAGGATTTCTTCTTTTACTGCTACTGTGAAACTCATTTTCTCACCTGTATAATCCGCATCAACTCATCCACGATCAAATCTCCATCGTGAAAGGCACCGCCATTTTCCAGACGAAGGAAGTTAGATGAAATCACACGCGGAACTTGCTTACAAAGACCAGCAAAATCATGTTCCACCTGCACCAAGTATTCATCAAAACGGTTGGAATTCATGTATTCCTGAGGCACTTTTTCAATATTCACCAAGACAGTGTCGATAAAAGGTCGGCCAAGGTGACGATGCAAGACCTCCACGTGGTCACTATCTGTAAAGTGTTCCGTTTCCCCACGTTGGGTCATGATATTGCAGACATAGGCGATTTCTGCCTTGGTTTCCAAAAGCGCCTGCCCGATTTCCTTAATCACGATATTGGGCAAAATAGAGGTAAAGAGAGAACCAGGTCCGAGGACAATCATGTCACTTTCAAGAATGGTCTGCACTACTCGACGACTGGCCAGAGGCGTATCATCGTTGAGAGTATTGGTCACATAGACATGGTCAATCATGCCTGGATGGTCTGCGATATGACTCTCTCCAGCCACTTCTGTCCCATCTTGAAAGACTGCATGCAGGGTCAAAGGATGGTCACTGGAAGGATAAATCTTCCCAGTTGTATGGAAAAATTTGCTCAATAACTGCATGGCATTATAGGTCGAACCCTGCATCTCTGACAGACCTGCAATAATGAGATTACCCAATGGATGGCCAGCAAAGGCTCCGGCATCCTCGGAAAAGCGATACTGAAAGACTTTCTCATAAAACTTAGGCATATCCGACATGGCCACAAGGACATTACGAAGATCACCTGGCGGTGTCAATTGCTGCATATTTTTTCGGAGTTCACCTGATGAACCACCATCATCCGCCACCGTTACGATAGCAGCAATTTCCACATCTTTTTCACGCAGACTCTTAAGAATGACAGGGATCCCAGTTCCTCCACCAATCACCGTTATCTTTGGTTTTCTCATGAACGGTTTACCGTTTCCTTTCTTCGGTCTTTGTCGCGATGCCCTTCATTGACAGGCCAATTCTTGGATAAGTCCTGCGCCAAGCGTTTAGCAAAGGCCACACTACGGTGCTGCCCACCCGTACAACCCATGGCAATGGTCAAAACAGACTTCCCTTCCTTTTGGTAACTTGGCAAAATCGGCTCAATCAAGGCCAACAAATGTTGATAAAATTCTTCTGACTCAGGATGGTTCATGACATAATCATAAACAGGTTCATCCACACCCGTTTGATTACGCAGTTCTGGTAGGTAGTAGGGATTTGGCAAGAAACGGACATCAAAGACCAAGTCCGCATCAATTGGGATTCCATATTTAAAGCCGAAAGACATGACCTCTATACGGAAAGACTGGGCTTGTCCCTGATCTGAAAACTGCTCTGCAAGGGTTTTACGCAGCTCACGTGGAGTAAGTTCAGTCGTATCCACCACATTTTGACTCATATTTTTCAAAGGTGCCAAGAGTTCACGCTCCAGCTTAATTCCATCCAAAATCCGTCCGTCTGCTGCTAGTGGGTGACTCCGTCTGGTTTCCTTGTAACGAGCGACCAATTCCTTATCTGCTGCGTCCAAAAAGAGAATTTTGAAGTCCAGTTCTTCCTTGTTTTCCAACTCATCCAAAACAGTTTGAATCTCCGAGAAGAAAGAACGGCTACGCATATCCACCACCAAGGCCAACTTATGGTCGTCTTCCTTTGTTTCCACCAACTGTAAAAATTTAGGCAAGAGAGCAGGTGGCATATTGTCAATAGTGAAATAACCTAGATCCTCGAAAGACTGAATGGCCACCGTTTTGCCTGCCCCACTCATCCCTGTCACAATCACCAAGTGAAGTTGTTTCTTTGTCATCTTTTTCTCCTTATATCAAAAGAAGTTTGGCAACACCAAACTTCAACTAGCTTATCCAATCTCTGCGATGACTTCGATTTCGACTTTTACATCACGAGGAAGACGAGCTACCTCTACTGCTGAACGAGCTGGAAATTCCTCTTTAAAGGCCGTTTGGTAAACCTCGTTAAAAGGAACAAAGTCGTTCATATCGCTCAAAAAGCAAGTTGTTTTGACAACATGGTCAAAGTCAGTTCCTGCTTCTGCCAAAATAGCACCGATGTTTTTCAAGACTTGTTCTGTCTGTTCTTGAATCGTTTCTCCAACGATTTCTCCAGTTTCAGGAGATAGGGGAACTTGACCACTAGCAAACAAAAGGTTGCCAACGATTTTTCCTTGAACATATGGTCCGATAGCTTTTGGAGCTTTGTCTGTATGAATTGTTTTTGCCATTTTCTTTTCCTCACAATTTTTCTAAGATTGCATCCCAAGCCTCATCCATCCCCGCCTTGCTGACAGATGAAAAGAGGATGAAGTCATCACTTGGGTCAAAGTTTAATTTCTTTTTGATTGCTGATTCGTGCTTGTTCCATTTACCACGCGGAATCTTGTCCGCCTTGGTCGCCACAATGATGACTGGAATCTCATAATACTTGAGAAATTCGTACATCTGCACATCATCTGCTGACGGGTCATGACGAAGGTCAACTAGACTGACTACTGCACGGAGATTTTCCCGAGTCGTTAAGTACTCCTCAATCATGCGCCCCCACTTTTCACGCTCCTTTTTAGAAACACGGGCATAACCGTAACCAGGTACATCCACAAAACGCATCTTGTCGTCGATATTAAAGAAGTTGAGCAACTGGGTCTTCCCAGGTTTTCCTGATGTACGAGCGAGATTCTTGCGATTCAGCATGGTGTTGATAAAACTAGACTTGCCAACATTTGAACGCCCTGCAAGGGCAATCTCTGGCAGTTCATCCTGCGGATAGTGGGACTTATTGGCCGCACTGAGCAAGATTTCAGCATTGTGTGTATTCAGTTCCATAGTCACCTCTAGGCTGTTTCTAGGATTGGTTTATCCGTTCCATCGACAGCTTCTTTTGTGATGCGGACCAATTTCACATTTTCCTGACTCGGTACTTCAAACATAACGTCCAGCATGGTTTCTTCGATGATAGAACGAAGTCCACGCGCCCCTGTCTTGCGTTCGATAGCTTTATTGGCAATCTCTTGAAGGGCTTCGTCGTCAAATTCCAACTCGACATCATCATAAGATAACAAGGTTTGGTATTGTTTGACCAAAGCATTTCTTGGCTCTTTCAAGATACGAACCAAATCATCAACGGTCAATTGCTCAAGAGCCGCAAAGACTGGCAAGCGTCCAATCAACTCAGGAATAATCCCGAATTTTTGAATGTCTTCTGCGATGATTTCTTGCATGTAAGAGCTATTTTCATCAATCGCCTTGTTATTTTGACCAAATCCGATGACTTTTTCACCCAGACGTTGTTTGACAATTTCTTCGATGCCATCAAAGGCACCACCCACGATGAAGAGGATATTTTTTGTATCCACTTGAATCATCTCTTGTTGTGGGTGTTTACGTCCACCTTGAGGCGGCACGCTAGCAACAGTTCCCTCGATAATCTTGAGAAGGGCTTGTTGCACCCCTTCACCAGAAACATCACGTGTGATAGACACGTTCTCGCTCTTCTTGGCAATCTTGTCAATTTCATCCACGTAGATAATGCCACGTTCTGCACGTTCGATGTTAAAGTCAGCAGCCTGCAAGAGTTTGAGGAGGATATTTTCCACGTCCTCACCTACATAACCAGCCTCCGTCAGAGCTGTCGCATCTGCAATCGCAAAAGGCACATTCAAGCTCTTAGCCAAGGTCTGAGCAAGGAAAGTTTTCCCTGAACCAGTCGGGCCAATCATCAAGATGTTTGACTTCTGCAAATCCACATCTTCTGACTCTTCACGCGTATCGTGGAAGTTGATACGTTTGTAGTGGTTGTAAACTGCCACTGCCAAGGCACGCTTGGCACGATCTTGACCAATTACATAGTGGTTCAAGATATGGAGGAGTTCGATTGGTTTTGGTACCTCAGATAAGTCTGCCAAGACTTCCTCAACCAATTCTTCTCGAATAATTTCTTGAGCTAACTCCACGCACTCATTACAAATAAAAGCATTGTTGCCAGCGATTATTTTTTGTACTTCTTCTTGGTTTTTGCCACAAAATGAGCAATAAACCATCATATCATTTTTTCTATTTGTAGACATGATTTCCTTCCATTCTATACTGTCATTCTATCTAAAATAAGGTCATGTAAAAAGCATGAATACTATTGACCAGATTGGTAAAGGCATTTAACCAAAGGAGGATAGAAAGCCCGTAACGCTTTTTACGAAAAGCCTGTGCTCCTGCCAAAAGGCAGATGAAACACAGAAAAGCCGTGAATAAACCAAATATACTACGTTCCATTAGACTTCCTTTCTCTTGCGGTATTGGATGGTAAAATCATAAGGATTCTTCTCATCTTTAGTATAGGATTTGCTTGATACTATCTCAAAAAGGGACAAGTCAAACTCTTCAGGGAAATAGGTATCTCCCTCCACCTGAGCATGAATGTGAGTCACAATCACTTCATCCAAATAGGACTCAAAAGCCTGAAAAATCTGCTTTCCACCGAGAATATAGAGATTCTTTTCTTGAGCCTGATACCAGCCCAAGACAGACTGGACATCATAAAAAGTAGTAACCCCATCTATCTTTTCTTCCAAATTACGCGTCAAAATCAAGGTCTCCCGTTTTGGAAGCAGTCGACGTCCCATCCCATCAAAGGTCACGCGTCCCATCAAGATAGCATGATTCAGAGTTGTTTCTTTAAAGTGTTGCAATTCTGCTGGCAAATACCAAGGCAGACGATTGTCCTTACCAATCACACCCTCTTCATCCTGGGCCCAAATAGCTACGATTTTCTTAGTCATGCTTCCATCCTTTTCACTGATAGTACTATTTTATCAAAAAACTCAAAAAAAGACTGGTTTGGAATAGCTTACAAAATAGAAAAAATCTGTAAGAAATTTCCTACAGATTTATCTATGTTGCCTTGTTTCTTACAAACCAGGTGCTTGTCCAAGTTCTGCGGCAAGCATCCAAACTGTTTTCTCAAGTTCAGCCTTAGCACCAACAAAAATATCGTTTGTAACATCATCGCCTTCTTCATCAGTAACATCCAAACCTTTTTGGAAAAGTTCTGACAAGTAACGGTAGATAGCAAGAACACGTTCCAAGCTTTCTTCAACATTGCGGTATTCACCAGCTTCTTCTTCGATTTCACTGTTTTGAAGGAATTCTGTCAATGTAGAGAATGGGCTTCCACCAAGTGTGATCAAGCGTTCGCTGATTTCATCCAATTGACCGTCAAGAGCTTCCATATACTCATCCATTTTTGGATGCCATACAAGGAAACCACGACCACGCATATACCAGTGTACTTGGTGCAAAGCCACATGAGCTACGTACAAATCAGCAACAGCTTGATTCAAGACTTCCTTTGTTTTTGCCAATGCTACTGGCGCTGCTTTTGTCAATGATGTTACATCTTTTACTGCTTCTTTTTTCAATTCTACCATTGTTTTTACCTCATTCATTATTATTTGTAACCACTTCTTACTGATTACTATCTTAGTATACTACTAAGGAAAACCAAAAGCAAGCCAAATGACCCACATGAGAAAAGTTGCAATAGACTGATAATTTAAGAATTCTTTAGAAGACGAAAAAGAGGCTTGGATGCTTATAGTCCATGGAAATCAATCAGCAAACTAGGAAACTAAACCCAGCTTGACCAAAGCATAAGTTTTGAGGTGGCAGATAGAACTGACGTAGTTTGAAGAGATTTTCGAAGAGTATAAACTACCATAAAACAAAGAAAAAGAGGGTGCTACTCTCACATCCCTCTTTCTAATCATAGCTTAATACCATACGCTGACATCCACACGCCCTTGGATTCCTTTCATGTATTCAGAAGAGGTATACTGCCAACCTTTTTCTCCTGAATAATGAGGATTTTCCCATTCTAAAGCATTCGTATAGGCCGCTACCCAGTTTACATGTTTTAAAATATCTGGGTGTTTTAAACGCGTCTGTAATAAACTACGATAGCTATAGACATACACATTTTGATAACCCGCCTGCTTCATCGTGTCCATGTACTTGTTGATGATTTTAACCCAAGTACCTGTATCACTTGGAGCTCTCTTGGTCTTATTTACGTATTCCCAGTTCTCAACATCATAGTAGATAGGGTAAGACAAGTTCATATTGTATTTCTTCAGAAGTTCAATGGTCTGTTCAGCATCATTCTCAGCATCGGTCTCATTTTCAGCATAAGTATAGAGATAAACACCATAAGGAATTCCCAGACGATTTAGCTCCTTAATGTTATGCGCTAATTCCTTGTCTTCTTTACCGCTATAACCTAGACGAACAATGACACCATCCACCTCGTTCTCATCAATAACCTTTTTCCAATCATTGATACGACCATTGTGCTCACTAATATCAATAACTTTCTTAGCATGTTCGGTTCCCACTTGTTCTTCTCTATTATTAAAGAAATAGCGTTTCCCATCTCTGTGAACCCAGCCGACATTCAAATCTTTCTTTTCTTTGAGCTCACCAGAGGCCGCAAAGATATAGCGAGCACCATCCATAACCACTTCGTCAGTCGCCATGGCACCACTTCCAGTCAAATAGTAGTTGCCTTGCCACTCATTTCGAGCCATATAGCCCCACTTCTTGAAATAGTACCATTTGCCATCCACCTTTTGCCACTCTTGGTTAGCGTAAGTGCCATCTGATTTGAGATAAAAATAAGCAGAATAGGCTGGATCATAGAGCCATTCATTTTGCATCATAGCTCCTTGACCATTCAAGAAATAACTTCCTTGCCATTGGCTTTTAGCCATGTAACCCCACTTCTTGAAGTAGTACCACTTATTTCCAATCAATTGCCATTCTTGATGAGCATAAGCCCCATCTGACTTGAGATAAAACCAACTCTTGTAATTATTATCATAAAGCCATTCATTTTGAGCCATGTAGCCACCTGATTTTAGGTAATAGCTGCCCCGCCACTCATTTTGAGCATAACGACCGTCTGATTTGAGATAAAACCAAGCTTTGTAGTTATTATCAAAAATCCATTCACTTTGAGCTTTAGAACCATCAGCCTTTACATAATAATCCCCATCCCAGTGGGCAGCAACGTTGAGATTTACTCCTGCGCTTGTTTGAGTTTTATTAGAAGACTGATTTTGCTCTGAACTACTTGAAGCTGTCCTTGTATCCTGCGAAGTTTTTGAAGCTTCGGTTTCATTTGCAGCGACCTGACTCGTTGCCAAGCCTAGTAAACAGATACTGACTAATCCAATTTTTCCAATTTTTGTTTTCAATCTTTCCTCTCCTATAAAAAATGGAACAGACATCTGAATGCTGTTCCACCTAGCTTTTGCTACTTACTGATTATTTTACAAAGTCAAGCAAAGCCAAGAAGCTTTCAGCTTCAAGTGAGGCACCACCTACAAGGGCACCGTCAACGTCTGGACAAGCCATGTATGAAGCAACGTTCTCAGGTTTAACAGAACCACCGTATTGAACACGAACTTTGTCTGCAACTTCTTGACCGAAGTCAGCAGCTACAACGTCACGAACAACTTTACACATTTTTTGTGCGTCGTCTTGTGAAGCTGATTTACCAGTACCGATAGCCCAGATTGGCTCATAAGCGATAACTGATGCAGCAACTTGTTCAGCAGTCAATCCAGCCAATGCAGCAGATACTTGAGCACCTACAAATTCAGCAGCTTTACCAGCTTCGTAAGTTTCAAGTGACTCACCACAACAGATAATTGGAAGCATACCGTTTGCAAAGATTGCTTTTGCTTTTTTGTTGATATCTTCGTCAGTTTCATGGAAGTAGTCACGGCGTTCTGAGTGACCGATAACAACGTAGTCAGTACCGATTTCTTTCAAAACTTGTGGGCTAGTTTCACCAGTGAAAGCACCTGCATTTTCAAAGTAGCAGTTTTGAGCAGCAACTTTAAGGTTTGAACCTTTAGCAGCAGCAAGAACAGTTGTCAAATCAAGAGCTGGAGCTGCGATACCTGCTTCAACAAGATCTGATGAAGGAAGTTTTGATGCAACTGCTTCAACGAATGCTTTAGCTTCTTCTGGATTTTTGTTCATTTTCCAGTTACCAGCGATAAATGGTTTACGTGACATTTCACATACCTCTTTTTTCAATTTATTTTCTATTTATTTTATCACAATTATACACAGCTTGCAAATCTTACTCGGATTTCAAGCCTGCTTACATGGATTAATCCTTCCAAAGATCCATGGCATTTCTAAAATCTGCCGATACCTGTGTCAACTGAGGATTGCTTGCTTCTCTCTCTGCCCGCTTGGCCTCAATTTGAGCCACACTTTTGATACCTTCATGGCGCCAATTTCTCAAAATCGCCTGAATGTACTTCCAGTTTGCTTTTCCATTCAAAACAGCTTCACGAAGAGCCTCCTTAATCAAGTCAGCACTGGTCCCATCTTCTTTTAGAGTCTTGGTCAAATCTTCAATCTCAAAAGGCGTCAACAAGCGTCCCAATTCCTGCTGGAAGGTTTCCACCAAATCCTTGAGCTGATTTTGAGGTGTCAACTGGTCTGAACTTGAATGAGCGACTCCAAGCAAATCATCCAAACGTTCCAAGGCTAGACTAGCATCAAAGAGCAATTCGATTTCGCCATTTAATTCAATCGTTCGATACTGAAGCAGTCCCCTCTCTGTCAGATTGGAAATAGCCTGATTGACATCCGAAATTTCCTTGCCAATCCTTTCAGCAATCTGGCTTGGTGACATTTCTTCTAAGCCTGTCGTATTTTGCAAATAGAAAAATTGCCAGACCAGAAAATCGTCGCTAGAAGGAAAGAGTTCCTTAAAATGCAAGAGCAGGGCACTCGGTAAAACCAAGTTCCCTGATTTAAAAGCGTCTAAATATGTCATAATTCCTCTTATAAATATCCATATGCAGATACATCATCTTCTATCTTTCTCCAGTCAAAAGGTGTTTCCTGATAGACCGCATAGTTCACCCAGTTACTGAAAAAGAGGGCTGCAGATGAAGACCAACAAAGACAAGGTGTCTGATTAACATCATCATCCTTAAAATAATTTTCTGGAATATGAGGAGCTAAACCTGCATCACGATCCCTAAAATACTCTTTTGCCAAGGTATCACGATCATATTCCAAATGCCCAAAACTATAAATTTCACGCAAATCCCGACTAGCCAAAATCGAAACCCCAACCTGAGGTCCCTCTGATAAAATTTCGAGATTGGTCTTATTCAGAATCTCTTCCTTAGAAATCTCCGTATGCCGAGAATGAGGAGCTACGTAGCTATCGTCAAAGCCTCTAAAGAGAAGATGCCCTTCTTTTAAAGTGTCCTGAGGATAGATACCTGATAACTTACTGTCCATCTGGTATTTTTCCACTCCATAGCGCAGATAAAGACCAGCCTGAGCACCCCAACAGATATGAAGGGTCGAATAGACATGGGTCTTAGACCACTCAAGCACCTGGCTAAATTCCTCCCAATAGTCCACTTCCTCAAATGGTAAATGCTCAACTGGAGCACCCGTGATAATCATGCCATCAAAATACTCATCCTTAACTTCAGGAAAGGTTTTATAAAAGGTCTCCATGTGCTCTGAACGAGTTGTCTTAGAACGGTGGCTCTCCATATAGAGAAAATCAATATCCAGTTGCAGGGGTGTATTAGCCAAATGGCGCAACAACTGGGTCTCTGTGACCATTTTTTGTGGCATAAGATTTAAGATTAAAATCTTCAAAGGACGGATATCTTGGTGGGCTGCACGTTGATCATCCATGACAAAGATGTTCTCTGTCCGTAAAATCTCAACAGCTGGTAATTTTTTATCAATTCGAATCGGCATAACCCTCTCCTAACTGTATTCTTTCAGGAATCATTGCATATGTTTGAAGCCAAATCTCAAACACCTAGTCCTTTTATTATACTGCAAGAAGATATAGTTTTCAATTATAGTTTTTCTCTAACTAGCTATAGTCTATTTTTATATCCTAATGTAGAGAAAACAGCCCTAGGGACTGTTTTTCATTAATAATGCATGAGAACTTTGTAATCGTAGTCACCGATTTTTTCACGGCCGTTCAATTCATCCAATTCAACAAGGAAGGCACAACCTGCTACAACACCACCAAGTTTTTCAATCATCTCGATAGTTGCCTTAACAGTTCCACCTGTTGCCAAGAGGTCATCTACGATCAGAACACGTTGACCTGGCTTGATGGCATCCGCATGCATAGTCAAGGTATCAACACCGTACTCTTTTTCATAGTCAGCAGAAATGACTTCGCGTGGCAATTTTCCTGGCTTACGAACAGGCGCAAAACCAATTCCCAACTCAAAGGCAACTGGACAGCCCACGATAAATCCACGAGCCTCAGGCCCTACAATCATGTCAATTTTCTTGTCAGTAGCATACTGAACAATTTCACGAACAGCGTAGCTATAAGCATTTCCATCAGCCATCAAAGGACTGATATCACGGAAGGTGATGCCTTCCTTTGGATAATTTTCAATTGTTGCAATGTAATCTTTTAAATTCATCTTTTTCTTTCTTTCAAAGTTTTTACTCTCTATTATACCATATTTTCTAGTAAAGAAGAAAGAGAAAACAATATTTCATCTGCTAGTCACCCTATAAGTCAAATAAGATGACCATTTTTATTCAAAGGGTATCACAAGATAGATGCATAATATGACTTCCCTAGCAAAAAGGAGAGAAGCATTTCGTTTCTCTCCCTAGATTAACTGATATCTCTCCACTACAATTGATAAAGAGATATCTTTTCTTGTAGTGCTTTAAATTTTATTTATTTTAATAGACTGTTTTTTCAGTTTCTACATCAAAGAAGTGTGCTTTGTTCAAGTCAAATCCAAGTTCAACTGTTGCGCCTGTTTGCAAGTAATCACGAGCATCAACTTTAGCAACAAATTCGTCTTTACCAACTTGGCAGTATAGGTGAGATTCTGAACCAAGCAATTCTGATACAGAGATAGTAGCTTTCACAACTGATTCTGGGAATGTTTCAAGGAAAGCAGGTTCTGCATTCACGTCTTCTGGACGGATACCGAAGATCAATTCTTTACCTTCGTAGCCTTTTTCACGAAGAACTTTCAATGCTCCTTCTGGAACTTTCAAACGGAAACCGTCAGAAACAATTTCGCTACCAACCAATTTCACGTTGATGAAGTTCATAGCTGGGCTTCCGATGAATCCTGCAACGAATTTGTTCACTGGGTTTTTGTAAACTTCTTGAGGAGTACCGATTTGTTCTACACGTCCGATAGTACCTGTACCAGCAGGGTTCTTAGTTGCTGACATGATAACGATACGATCCGCAAGTGTCATCGCTTCTGTTTGGTCGTGAGTTACGTAGATCGTTGTAGCTCCGATACGACGGTGAATTTTAGCGATTTCAGCACGCATAGATACACGAAGTTTTGCATCCAAGTTTGACAAAGGCTCGTCCATCAAGAACACTTTTGCATCACGGACGATGGCACGACCCATGGCAACACGTTGACGTTGACCACCTGAAAGGTCAGCTGGTTTACGTTCCAAAAATTCTTTCAATCCAAGGATTTCAGCTGCTTCTTGAACACGTTTATCGATATCTTCCTTGCTGTATTTACGCAATTTCAAACCGAAAGCCATATTATCGTATACAGTCATGTGTGGGTAAAGAGCGTAGTTTTGGAATACCATGGCGATGTCACGGTCTTTTGGAGCCACGTCGTTGACAACCACACCATCGATAGATGCAGTACCTTCTGTGATGTCTTCAAGACCAGCAATCATACGAAGAGTTGTTGATTTACCACATCCTGAAGGACCTACGAAAACGATAAATTCTTTGTCTTTGATGTCCAAGTTGAAGTCTTCAACTGAGTAGTGTTCGCTGTTTGGATATTTTTTGTAAATATTTTTAAGATTTAATTCTACCATGAGGTGAACTCCTTTTGTCTTTTGATAGTTTTATTATAGATGAAAACGCTTTACATTTCTATGGCAAGGTGACCAAAAAAATTAAAAAGTTCTGTGCACCTTGCACAAAACTTTAGAGAAGATCGGAGAATTTGAAGAAGATAATCTTTATTATTCTTCTATACAAAAGCAGAAACAAGGATTAGTTTTCCCATATTTTCGCTGATTCTACACTACATTTGACTGTATTCTAATTTTTTAGAGAAATACAAAAGAGCTAGCCTAAGCTAACTCTTATCCTATGCGGAGAGAGGGACTTGAACCCTCACGACCTAAAGCGGTCACAGGATCCTTAGTCCTGCGCGTCTGCCAATTCCGCCATCCCCGCGTCGATTACTTTACTAGTATATCAACTTTTGGGATGCTTGTCAACACTTTTTTTCAAAAATTTTCCATTTCATCAACCAAATTACTCTAAAATTTCATTTAGATTTTCATCTACTAACTTAGCTCCAAGTGTATTTTTGAAATGACCTAGGGCAAATTGGTGATTTTCAGGCCAGATTGAAGCAACAGCTGGTTGAACAATCTCGATATTATATCCTAGATTATAGGCATCAATAGCTGTATGCAGAACACAAATATCCGTCAAGACTCCTGTTAAAATAACTGTAGAAATTCGACGCTCTCTCAAACGGATATCTAGGTCAGTCCCTGAAAAAGCTGAGTAATGGCGTTTATCCATCCAAAAGACACGACTGTCTGAACCATGCTCTTGATAAAAGATCCCCAAATCTCCATATAAATTCCGTCCGCTCGTCCCAATCAGATTGTGAGGAGGAAATAGTTTACTTTCTGGATGGAAACAATCATTTTCCTCGTGCGCATCGATGGTAAAGAAGATGTAATCTCCTCTTTCAAAAGCTAATCGAGTCACCTTGCTAATGGCTTCCGAAATAGCTTGAGCTGGAGTTCCTGCTGTCAATTTACCACTATCTGCAACAAAATCTTCTGTATAATCAATCGAAATTAAAGCCTTAGTCATTAGTAATCTCTTTTCTTCACTTCTTCAAAAATATCTGAAATCAAGACCTTAAGATAGGTTCCCTTCATTCCAAGCGAGCGACTTTCAATAATCCCCGCAGATTCAAGTTTACGCAGAGCATTGACAATCACAGAGCGGGTAATTCCGATACGGTCTGCAATTACAGACGCAGTCAACTGCCCTTCATTTCCATTTAATTCCCCTAAAATTGCGGAAACTGCTCGAAGTTCGGAGTAAGAAAGGGTATTAACCGCCATGGTAACAGCAGTACGGCGACGGATATTTTTCTCATCTTCTTCACGCTGGAAGTTTAGGAGTTGAATCCCAACCACGGTACTGGCAATCTCAACAAGAATCAAGTCCTCATCTTCGAATTTTTTATCATTGCGCCAAATAATCAAAGAACCAAGGCGAATCCCCGATACATGAATCGGTGCAATAGTCGTCAAGCCATCTGGAAAATCATCTCTACTCTCAACAGGGAAAATACTCATATCATGCTCAACAGGCAAGTTTGCTTCTGTTTCGTAAATCATATTAGCCCCTTGAACGTAGTCATCTGGGAAAATCTTAGTTTGGAAGAATTGCTCTACGCGATCTGTATTTGTTTTATAACGCATAAAATAGCCAAGCAGACGTCCCTTACTATTGATAATGCAGGCATTGCAATGAATAATATCCGCTAACTGACGCGTAATAGCGTTGTAAGGAAGCTCATCCTGCAACTGCTCCTCTGAGCGCTTCAAAATTGATGTAATCTTTCTTGTTTTTTCTAATAAATGTGCCATTTTTCACCTCGAATTTAATCGCTATCATTATAACATAAAAACGTCTCTTTTTCAATAATTATCTGAAAATTCCTTATTGACTTGCAATTTTTAAAAACCAGAATATTTTTAATTAAATTGTTCCTTTTCTATTGACAAGCTGCCTATTTTTGTGTATCATAACATTATAAAAAGATAATACAACAATTTTATTTATACTCAATGAAAATAAAAGAGCAAACTAGGAAACTAGCCGCAGACTGCCCAAAGCACTGCTTTGAGGTTGCAGATAGAACTGACGAAGTCAGTAACATATACATACGGCAAGGCGACGTTGACGAGGTTTGAAGAGATTTTCGAAGAGTATTATCTTTCTTTTCACATTCGGTCTCCTTATATAAAAAAGCGATTCATTTTGAACCGCTTTTTCTTATTTATCGCCCTTGTTACGAATAACAAAGCCTGTTTGCTTTTCACTTGAAGTATTGCGTGGTTTTTTATTATCCTTACGGTAACGTCTGTCTTTATCAAAACGATCATTGCCACGATTTCCTTTTTTGAAATCATCACGGCGGCCACCACGACGGTTGTCTCCTCTGCGATTATCACGACGGTCATCTCCACGACGACCTCCCTTAGCTTTACCACCGAAGCCATTACCTGATGGTTTAAATGGCAGTGGTTTTTCACGTGCGATCTCCACTTCTGGAAGGCTATCCGGATCTTGAACAGTCAGACTCAAGATATACATTGCCAATTCTTCTGGAGTAAATTCGGCAGCTAGCTTACGAGCATCCTTGCCAAATTTCTCAAAGTTGGCACGAATGGTTTCATCTGCAAAATCACGTTCGATTTTCTTAAGAGCTACGTGTTTTTTTGCTTGGAAGGCTTCTTCTGCACTTGCAGGCTTGAGACCTTTCATGCGTTTCTTAGTCAAGTTTTCAATGATTTGGAGATAGCCCATTTCATTTGGAGCAACAAAAGTAATCGACTGACCTGACTTACCGGCACGACCTGTACGACCGATACGGTGAACATAACTTTCAGGATCTTGTGGAATATCGTAGTTATAGACATGGGTCACACCTGAAATATCCAACCCACGCGCTGCCACGTCTGTCGCAACCAAAACATCAAGATTGCCATTTTTAAAGTCACGAAGGACACGAAGACGTTTGTTTTGGTCTAGGTCTCCATGAATTCCTTCTGCACGGAAGCCACGGATTTTCAAACCACGAGTCAATTCATCCACACGGCGTTTGGTACGACCAAATACGATAGCAAGCTCAGGTTGCTCCACATCCATGAGACGAGTCATGGTGTCAAATTTTTCTTGTTCCTTGACACGGATATAGTACTGGTCAACCAATTCTGTTGTCAATTCCTTAGCAGCAATCTTCACATGCTCAGGTTCTTTCATAAACTGAACACCGATACGTTTGATAGCATCTGGCATAGTTGCTGAGAAAAGAAGAGTTTGACGGTTTTCAGGGACACGAGAAATGATAGCTTCAATGTCTTCAAGGAAGCCCATGTTGAGCATTTCATCCGCTTCGTCAAGGATAAGCGTTTCAATATCTTGTAATTTCAAGGCCTTGCGTTTAATCAAGTCCAAGAGGCGACCTGGAGTTCCCACCACGATATGGGCACCAGATTTAAGAGCCTTAATTTGTTTTTCAATGCTCGATCCGCCATATACTGAACGGACTTTAACTCCCTTGCTACGACCAAAACGGAACAATTCCTCTTGACTTTGGACAGCTAGTTCACGTGTTGGAGCGATGACCAAGGCTTGGATAGTCGCTTCTTCTGTACGGATTTTTTCAAGGGTAGGCAAGCCAAAGGCTGCAGTTTTTCCTGTACCAGTCTGAGCTTGACCGATAACGTCCTTGCCTTCAAGAGCCAAGGGAATAGTTTGTTCTTGGATCGGACTGGCTTCTACAAAACCAGCTTTTTCAATCTCTGCTAGCAAATCAGCAGACAAGTTTAATTCATTAAATTTCACGTTATTCTTCTTTCTAAAGGTGGTGCGAAGCCACCCTATAGGGCTTAGTTTATACTTTTCTTTTTATGACGTATTTTCATATACTGGATACAAAATCGTGTTGCTTCTTTTCCACAAAAGAAAAGTACTGTTTTCTTTGCAACTTATCTAGTATAACACAAGACCAGAGCAAAAGATAGCCCCATTTCTACAGAAAATCATGTAAGCGGTTTTTGGCTTTCCTTTTTGATGGAACGACCTAGATAATAAGACAAAGCCAAGGCGATACTATATAAAATGATAAAAACGAACAAGGTTTGTGTGTAAGAATGAGCCATTTTATAAGTCTCTGCTAATAAAATAGGTCCTGCTAAACCAGCCATTGCCCAAGCTGTTAAAATATAACCATGCAGAGCGGCCAATTCCTTGGTTCCAAAAATATCACTGAGATAAGCTGGAATCAATGAAAAACCAGCTCCATAGCAAGTCATCAAAATAGACATAGCGACTACAAATAAAACGGAATCTGTAAAGATCCAAAGTGAAAGAGAAAAGAAAAGATTGACAAGCAGTAATATACTAAAGGTTAGAGGGCGACCGATATAGTCAGACAAACTCGCCCAGAGCAAGCGACCAAATCCATTGAAAATCCCCAAAACACCCACCATTACTGCTGCATGACTTGTAGACAAGCCAGCCATCTCCTGTGCCATTGGCGATGCCGCTGAAATTAAGCCTAAACCACAAGCTATGTTGATAAAGAAAATAATCCAAAGTATATAAAACCGATTGCTTTTTAGAGCCTGATTTGCAGTCATCCCTTGCGTCAGAGAGGCTGTTTTTTCTTTCCCTGAAGCAGATAAAATTGCAAGCTCTTGCTCATTTGGACGCTTAATGAATTGTGAAGCTAGGAGCATGATAATAAAGTAACTTGCACCTAAAATATAAAAAGTTTCTACAAGCCCTACCCCTGCGATGAGATGTTGCGCTATGGGACTAGTCAATAAAGAAGCAAAACCAAACCCCATAATCGCTAAACCTGTTGCGAGACCACGTTTATCAGGAAACCATTTTATAATCGTTGACACAGGGGTAATATAGCCGGCTCCCAAACCAAGCCCACCTAAAATGCCATAAGCCAGATACAACAACCACAGCTCCTGACGGTCTATTGCAAATCCTGTTAAGATATTTCCACCTGCGTATAGAAAGGCAGATAGACTCCCCATGACTCTCGGACCAAATTTTTCTACCAAACGCCCCATAAATGCAGCCGATAAGCCCAAACAAAAGATTGCTAGACTAAAGGCGAAGGCAACAGAAGCCTGATCCCATCCCGTTTTTTCAATAATAGGGTTGCGATAAACACTCCAAGCATAAGTCGAACCCAGCATTAAGTGTAAAATGACCCCAGAAAAGGCAATAATATAGCGATTCGATTTCATAAAACCTCCTATTTTCGAACATTTATTCTATCTTATATAAAAATAGATAGGATTTTAGTTTATCAAGCTTGTCAAAAAATTACTAGTTTTTTGTCTGGAAAGCGTTTTTATCTTTTTCTGTCTTTTCCGTAGCAGAAGTGTGCAAAAGTTTTTTTCTTGTGCTAGAATGAAAATCGAAATAGGAGGAAGATAAATGTTAACATACGATTTAATTGTTATTGGATTTGGTAAAGCTGGTAAAACACTAGCTGGTAAATTAGCTTCAGCTGGCAAAAAAGTTGCCCTCGTTGAACGTAGCAAAGCTATGTATGGTGGAACTTGTATCAACATCGGTTGTATCCCAACTAAAACCTTGCTAGTTGCTGCTGAGAAGGGCTTGTCTTTTGAAGAAGTCATTGCTACCAAAAACACGATCACTGGTCGCCTCAACGGTAAAAACTATGCGACTGTTGCCCGTACAGGCGTAGATATTTTTGATGCGGAAGCTCACTTCCTTTCAAATAAAGTCATCGAAATCCAAGCTGGTGATGAAAAGAAAGAACTGACTGCTGAAACAATCGTCATCAACACTGGTGCTGTTTCAAACGTCTTGCCAATCCCTGGACTTGCTACAAGTAAAAACGTCTTTGACTCAACAGGTATCCAAAACTTGGACAAGTTGCCTGAAAAACTTGGAGTCCTTGGTGGCGGAAATATCGGTCTTGAATTTGCTGGCCTTTACAACAAACTTGGAAGCAAGGTCACAGTCCTAGATGCCTTGGATACTTTCCTACCTCGTGCAGAACCTTCCATCGCAGCTCTTGCTAAACAATATATGGAAGAAGACGGTATTGAATTGCTTCAAAACATCCGTACTACTGAAATTAAAAACGACGGTGACCAAGTGCTCCTCGTGACTGAAAACGAAACTTACCGTTTCGACGCCCTTCTCTACGCAACTGGACGCAAACCAAATGTAGAACCACTTCAACTTGAAAATACAGATATTGAACTAACTGAACGCGGCGCTATTAAAGTAGACAAACATTGTCAAACAAACGTTCCTGGTGTCTTTGCAGTTGGAGACGTCAACGGTGGCCTTCAATTTACTTACATTTCACTTGATGACTTCCGTGTTGTCTACAGCTACCTTGCTGGAGATGGCAGCTACACTCTTGAAGACCGTCTCAATGTACCAAACACCATGTTTATCACACCTGCACTTTCACAAGTTGGTTTGACTGAAAGCCAAGCAGCTGATTTGAAACTTCCATACGCTGTTAAGGAAATCCCTGTTGCAGCAATGCCTCGTGGTCACGTAAACGGAGACCTTCGTGGAGCCTTCAAAGCTGTTGTCAATACTGAAACAAAAGAAATTCTTGGTGCAAGCATCTTCTCAGAAGGTTCTCAAGAAATCATCAACATCATTACTGTTGCTATGGACAACAAGATTCCTTACACTTACTTCACAAAACAAATCTTCACTCACCCAACCTTGGCTGAGAACTTGAATGACTTGTTTGCGATTTAAGTTGAAATTTCATCGTATCGAACAGCCCTCTCTGGGCTGTTTTTACTTCTGCGAAACACCAAATCTGTCTTTTCCCTCTTTTGTGATATAATAGAAACATGAACTTAAAAACTACTTTGGGCCTTCTTGCTGGGCGTTCTTCCCACTTCGTTTTAAGCCGTCTTGGCCGTGGAAGTACGCTCCCAGGGAAACTTGCCCTTCAATTTGATAAAGATATTTTACAAAACCTAGCTAAGAACTACGAGATTGTCGTGGTCACTGGAACAAATGGAAAAACCCTGACAACTGCCCTGACTGTCGGCATTTTAAAAGAGGTTTATGGTCAGGTTCTGACCAATCCAAGCGGTGCCAACATGATCACAGGGATTGCGACAACCTTCTTAACAGCCAAATCGTCTAAAACTGGGAAAAACATTGCCGTCCTAGAAATCGACGAAGCCAGTCTATCTCGTATCTGTGACTATATCCAGCCTAGTCTCTTTGTCATCACCAATATCTTCCGTGACCAGATGGACCGTTTCGGTGAAATCTATACTACCTATAACATGATATTGGATGCCATTCGGAAAGTTCCAACTGCCACTGTTCTTCTCAATGGTGACAGCCCACTTTTCTACAAGCCAACTATTCCAAATCCTGTAGAGTATTTTGGTTTTGACTTGGAAAAAGGACCAGCCAAACTGGCTCACTACAATACCGAAGGGATTCTCTGCCCTGACTGTCAAGGCATCCTCAAATATGAGCACAATACCTATGCAAACTTGGGTGCCTATATCTGTGAAGGTTGTGGATGTAAACGTCCTAATCTCGACTATCGCTTGACAGAACTGGTTGAGTTGACCAACAATCATTCTCGCTTTGTCATTGACGGCCAAGAATACGGTATCCAAATCGGTGGACTCTACAATATCTACAACGCCCTAGCTGCGGTTGCCATCGCCCGTTTCCTCGGTGCCGATTCACAACTCATCAAGCAAGGATTTGACAAGAGCCGTGCAGTCTTTGGACGCCAAGAAACCTTCCATATCGGGGACAAGGAATGTACCCTCGTCTTGATTAAAAATCCAGTCGGTGCGACCCAAGCTATCGAAATGATCAAACTAGCTCCTTATCCATTTAGCCTATCTGTCCTCCTCAATGCCAACTACGCAGACGGTATTGATACCAGCTGGATTTGGGATGCTGACTTTGAACAAATCACGGACATGGACATTCCTGAAATCAACGCTGGCGGTGTTCGTCATTCTGAAATCGCTCGTCGTCTACGAGTAACAGGCTATCCAGCTGAGAAAATCACTGAAACAAGTAGTCTGGAACAAGTTCTTAAGACCATTGAGAATCAAGATTGCAAGCATGCCTATATCCTAGCTACCTATACTGCCATGCTTGAATTCCGTGAACTGCTGGCTAGTCGTCAGATTGTTAGAAAGGAGATGAACTAATGGTTTATACTTCACTTTCCTCAAAAGCTGGCAATTACCCTTATCAGCTCAACATTGCCCACCTCTACGGAAACCTCATGAATACCTACGGGGACAATGGAAACATCCTCATGCTCAAGTATGTGGCTGAAAAGCTGGGAGCCCATGTGACGGTTGACATCGTTTCACTTCATGATGATTTTGATGAAAATCACTACGACATCGCCTTTTTCGGTGGCGGTCAAGACTTTGAACAAAGTATTATTGCAGACGACCTACCTTCTAAAAAAGAGAGCATTGACAACTTCATCCAAAACGACGGTGTGGTTCTGGCTATCTGCGGTGGTTTCCAACTATTGGGCCAATATTATATTGAAGCTTCAGGTAAACGTATCGAAGGGCTCGGTGTCATGGGCCACTACACCCTCAACCAGACCAATAACCGCTTTATCGGGGACATCAAGATTCACAATGAAGATTTCGATGAAACCTACTATGGTTTTGAAAATCATCAAGGCCGTACCTTCCTTTCTGATGACCAAAAACCGCTGGGACAGGTTGTCTATGGAAATGGAAACAACGAAGAAAAGGTCGGCGAAGGGGTTCATTATAAGAATGTCTTTGGTTCCTACTTCCACGGACCTATCCTCTCTCGTAATGCCAATCTGGCTTATCGCCTAGTCACTACTGCCCTCAAGAAGAAATATGGTCAGGACATCCAACTCCCTGCCTATGAGGACATTCTCAGCCAAGAAATCGCTGAAGAATACAGCGATGTCAAAAGCAAGGCTGACTTTACTTAAACCAAGGAAAACTCTATCAAAGAACTCTGCTATCTTACCGGAGTTCTTTTTGTCTTTTCTTTTACCCTTCTCTCTTGCATTTTCTCTCTTTTTTTGCCAAAATAGAGGGGTAGAAAGAAGGTAGCATATGTCTAAATTACAACAAATCGTAACATATCTTGAATCAGAAAAACTAGACGTCGCTGTCGTATCTGACCCCGTCACAATCAATTACCTCACTGGCTTTTACAGTGATCCCCATGAACGCCAAATGTTCCTTTTTATCCTAGCGGATCAAGAACCCCTCCTCTTTGTCCCAGCCCTTGAAGTCGAGCGTGCAAGCAGCACTGTCTCTTTCCCAGTTGTGGGCTATGTGGATTCTGAAAATCCATGGCAAAAAATGAAACATGCCCTTCCACAGCTTGATTTCAAACGTGTCGCTGTTGAGTTTGACAATCTCATCTTGACCAAATACCATGGCTTGAAAACAGTCTTTGAAACTGCTGAGTTTGAAAACCTCACTCCTCGTATCCAACGCATGCGCCTCATCAAATCAGCTGATGAAGTACAAAAAATGATGGTTGCAGGTCTCTATGCGGACAAGGCTGTTAAGGTTGGTTTTGACAATATTTCTCTTGATAAGACGGAGACAGATATCATCGCCCAAATTGACTTTGCTATGAAGCGTGAAGGTTATGAAATGAGTTTTGATACCATGGTCTTGACTGGTGATAATGCTGCAAATCCACACGGTATTCCAGCAGCAAACAAAGTTGAAAATAACGCCCTTCTCCTCTTTGACCTTGGTGTTCTCGTCAACGGCTATGCGTCAGATATGACTCGTACGGTCGCTGTCGGCAAACCAGACCAATTCAAGAAAGATATTTACAACTTGACACTTGAAGCCCAACAAGCTGCTCTTGACTTTATCAAGCCGGGTGTGACTGCCCATGAAGTGGACCGTGCTGCCCGTGAGGTCATCGAAAAAGCTGGTTACGGCGAGTACTTCAACCACCGTCTTGGTCACGGTATAGGTATGGATGTCCACGAATTCCCATCTATCATGGAAGGAAACGACATGATCATCGAAGAAGGCATGTGCTTCTCTGTTGAACCAGGTATCTATATCCCTGGTAAGGTCGGTGTCCGTATTGAAGACTGTGGTGTTGTTACCAAGGATGGCTTTGACCTCTTTACAAGCACCAGCAAAGACTTGCTTTATTTTGATTAATATTCTTCGAAAATCTTCCCACAATAAAACGCATAGTATCAAGTTTTCAACACCTGATACTATGCGTTTTTTCTGATTTTTAAGACTTTTGCCTCAGCCTCTTTATACTCAATGAAAATCAAAGTACAAACTAGGAAGCTAGCCGCAGGTTGCTCAAAACACTGTTTTGAGGTTGTAGATAAGACTGATGAAATCAGTCACCATATCTACGGCAAGGTGAAGCTGACGTGGTTTAAAGAGACTTTCTCCACAGCCTCTTTACTTAATCTTCTTGATACTTTGACTAAGAATAAATCCTACAATCATCCCTACCATATTTTGCATGAAATTTGGTAAAATTTCTGGTAGGGCTGCAGCCCAGCCATTCATCAATGTAGAACCCAAGGCGTAACCCCCTACCATGGCAATCGTTGCTAAGATAAGGCCTAACCACTGAGTTTTTCCTTTAAATCCTGCGAAAAATCCCTGTAAACCATGGTTGACCAAGCTAAAGAACATCCATTGAGGGTAGCCTGATAAGAGGTCAATCAAGAAACCTGCTAGTCCTCCGACTACAGCCCCTTCACGACTACCAAAGTAGAAGGCCGTAAAGAAGACACCCGCATCTAAAAGAGTTAGAATGCCTGTCGGTGTTGGAATTTTTAAGAAATAGCCTAGAACCACAGAAAGGGCGGTTAATAGGGATACAATGGCAATTTTAGTTGTTTTAGTTTGCTTCATATTGTCTTACTCCATACTGATCTGCTTGTACAATGGCACGATAAACGAAAGCCTTAGAGCTTTCTACTGCTGGCAAAAGTTCATCACCTTTAACCAAGTGACTGGCAATGCTGGAGGCAAAGGTACAACCTGCGCCAGCATTTTGCCCTTGGATAACAGGATTTTCTAGGACTGTAAAGGTTTGTCCATCATAAAAGACATCCACAGCCTTATCCTGACTAAGGCGATTGCCTCCCTTGATAATGACTGCTGGCGCTCCTAATTCATGCAATTTCTGTGCTGCAGTTTTCATATCTTCAAGGGTTTTAATCTCTTGATCTGCTAATAATTCTGCTTCTGGGAGGTTAGGCGTAATCACGCTGACATGAGGGAAAAAGCGAATCAGCTCTTGGCAGAGTTCACTGACAGCCACGTCGTGCGTTTCCTTGCAGACCAAGACTGGATCCAATACCACAGGCACTCCTGGACGTTGCTTGATAAAGTCCAAGGCTTTCTCAGCTACACTAACAGTTGGTAAAAGACCAATCTTAATCCCTGCAAATTCCACATCACGCAAACTATCTAATTCATATTTAAAAATGGCATCGTCAGTTGGAAAGACTTCAAATCCCTTCTCTGTCAAGGCTGTCAAACAAGTCACTGCTACAAAGCCATGCAAGCCGTTCAAGGTATAGGTAGCCAAATCAGCTGACAAACCACCACCACTAAAAATATCATTTCCAGAAAGTGCTAAAATACGATTATTCTTCATAACGAATCTCCTTTAAATACAAGCCATTTGGTGCTGCCGTTGGACCTGCTAACTGCCTGTCCTTCTTCTCTAAAATCAAGTCAATCTGCTCTACTGGCATGCGATTA